>JALTAZ010000070.1 GCA_027075555.1 Micavibrio sp. | reverse complement strand
AGAAACCCCATCAACTGTAATTGAACCTTTTTTAGCAATATATCCCGCATAACCATTGGGTACAGCTATCCTAATTTTGTACGAATCACCATCGGGGGTAATAGATATAATATTAGTAACTACATCAACATGACCCGAAACTATATGACCGCCCATTTCATCACCAAGTTTAAGAGAAGGTTCTATATTAACGCGGGTCATAACCTCCCATGAACCGATAATGGTCTTGCTTAAAGTTTCCTGAGAAACATCGAATAATAAAGAGTTATTCGACTTATCCATAACAGTAAGGCAACAACCAGAGCAGCATATTGATGCGCCTAATTGAACCTTTGTGACATCAAGTGACACCTCAATTTCGATCCGCCAGTCACCTGATGATTTATCAATCTTCTTTACAATACCAATATCTTTGACAAGCCCTGTAAACATTATGCAATAAGCCTTTTCGCCTTATATGTTTCAATCACATCACTACCAATATTTCTTACATCTGATAAATTAAATCCATAACTTTCTGATAGATATTTTGTATCAAGATTGCCAGAACAGCTTTTAGATTCTGCTCCTAAAATTATTGGCGCGCGGTATATGATAAGTTCATCAAACAAACCTTTTTTTAAAAACGAAGCATGAATCTGCGATCCTCCCTCAACCAGCAACCTTGTAATTCCTTTTTTTGCTAAAATATTTAAAACTTCTTCCAAGTCTTGCGGATTGCACTGATGCAAAACTGCACCACTGCTAATAAAGTCTATATCGCTATTTCTTTCTATTTCCTTGCCATGAAAAACCCATAAACGCACGGCATAAGCACTTTTTAGCAAAATGCTATTTTTAGGGGTTTTAAGATTAGTATCAAGCACTATACGCACTATATTATGATCTATACCATCAAAACGAGTTGACAGCATAGGGTCGTCTTTTATAACAGTTCCAACACCTACTAAAACAGCATCATGGCGAGAGCGCAATAAATGAGCATGACGCCTTGCAAGTTCGCCAGTAATCCACTGACTATCACCGTTTTCAAGTGCAATTTTACCATCGAGGCTACATGCAATTTTTAAAGTAACATGCGGGCGGTTATTACCAATTAGATTAAAAAACCCTGAATTTAATTCTTTGCATTCATCTTCTAAAACGCCAACGATAACCTCTATTCCTGCATCTTCAAGCATCTTTACTGACTTACCATTAATATCAGGATTTGGATCAAGTATTCCAATAACAACCCTGTTTATATTTGCATCAATAATGCTCTGAACACACGGAGGGGTAATACCATGATGCGCGCAAGGCTCTAAAGTTACATAGAGCGTTGCCCCATGTGCTCTTCCTTCTGCTTTTTCAATAGCAATAGATTCTGCGTGAGGACGACCTAAATCAGCCGTACGCGCTCTTGAAATAACAATATTATCCTTAACTATAACGCAACCAACCGATGGATTAGGAGCTGTACGCCCTACCCCTCTTTGCGCCAGTGCCAAAGCACAGCGCATATACTGGATATCTATTTCGCTAGTATCGGGCATAATTGGAGCTAACCTCCTTTAGAGCTTTTATCCTTTAAAGAGCTAACTTTATTTAGAAAATCATTAAAATCTTCTGGATTGCGAAAGTCCTTATAAACCGAGGCAAAACGTATATATCCAACTGCATCAAGATTTATTAGAGCATTCATAACATAAGAGCCTATTTTATCAGATTTAACCTCTGCTTCACCTTCAGATTCTAATGTTCTAACTATCTCATCAGCTTCTTTTTCAATAGTTTCGAGCTCAATTGGGCGCTTGCGCAAAGCAACTTGCATAGATCTAATTATCTTATCACGGTCAAAGGGTTGCTTACGCCCGCCATCTTTAAGGACGCTCATTTCACGAAGCTGAACGCGCTCAAAGGTTGTAAATCTCTGATCACATTCGGGGCAAGAACGCCGACGACGAATAGCTGAGCTATCCTCTGTAGGACGAGAATCCTTTACTTGCGTTTCATCATTTCCACAAAATGGACAGCGCATAACGCTCCCTTTTTTTTCTAAAAATTTTAATCCAATACGAAGTGATACCTACTCATTTGGATAAATTGGAAAACGCTTACATAGCGCATCAACTTTCTCTCTTACAGCCTTTTCAACCGCTACGTTGCCATCTTCTCCATTTTCTTTCAACCCGTCAAGAACTTCAATAGCATATTGCCCTATAAGTTTGAACTCCTCAACACCAAAACCACGGCTTGTCGCGGCAGGTGTACCAAGGCGAACCCCAGAAGTAACCATTGGCGGAGCAGGATCAAATGGCACTGCATTTTTATTGCAAGTCATGCCTGCGCGTTCTAACGCTTCTTCTGTATCCTTACCAGTTAGACCTTTAGGGCGCAAATCAACAAGAACAATATGGCTATCTGTTCCGCCAGAAACAATATCCACACCGCCATCTTTTAGAGTTTCTGCCAAAGCTCTGGCATTATCAATTATTGCCTGACCATAAGCCTTAAACGTCGGTTTGAGCGCTTCACCAAATGAAACAGCTTTAGCTGCGATAACATGCATTAGTGGTCCGCCTTGAATACCTGGAAAAATTGCAGAATTTAACTTTTTGAATATCTCCAGATCATTAGTAAGTATCATACCACCGCGTGGTCCTCTTAAGGTTTTGTGCGTCGTTGTCGTAGTTACATGTGCATGGGGAACAGGTGATGGATATGTTCCTGCCGCTATCAATCCTGCATAATGCGCCATATCAACAAACAAATAAGCACCAACAGAATCTGCAATTTTACGAAAACGCGCAAAATCAATATGACGCGGATATGCAGAAGCACCAGCAATAATCATTTTTGGCTTATGCTCTTTTGCTAATCTTTCAACTTCATCATAATCTAATAGTGAATCACTTTCACGCACCCCATATTGAACCGCATTAAACCATTTACCTGACTGATTAGGAGCTGCACCGTGAGTTAAGTGACCTCCTGCTGCAAGACTCATGCCCAAGACCGTATCACCAGGCTTTATCAAAGCCATCATAACCCCTTGGTTAGCTTGAGAGCCAGAATTAGGCTGAACATTTGCATATTTTGCACCGAAAAGCTCTTTTGCACGTTCACGAGCAATATTCTCAACTATATCAGAGAACTCGCAACCGCCATAATAGCGACGCCCTGGATAACCTTCTGCATATTTATTAGTAAATACAGAGCCTTGAGCCTGTAAAACCGCTCTTGATACAATATTCTCTGATGCTATCAATTCTATGCAATCTTTTTGACGCTTAAGCTCTCCTTGAATCGAAGCATATACATCTGGATCTGTATTTTTCAAATCTTGGGTAAAAAAACCACTAAAATCAAAATGTTTTATATTTTCTGCTGTATTGCTCATAAGTTTAACTTCCTTTTTGTTAATCAATATATTTTAAGATAATTTTTCAATTCTTTTATTGTGGCGTCCGCCTTCATATTTCGTATTCAAAAATACGTCAACAATATCATATGCGACCTCTATACCAATAATTCTAGCCCCTAGAGCCAAAACGTTGGCATCATTATGCTGACGGGTCAAGCGCGCCATGGTTACATCGCTACAATTTGCTGCGCGAATCTCTTTATAACGATTAGCAGCAATAGATATTCCAATCCCTGTGCCACATATAAGGATTCCCCTGTTTATAGCCCCATCAATAATAGAGTCTGCCAATTTCTGAGCAAAATCAGGGTAATCAACGGAATCTGTAGAATTAGTACCTAGATCAATAAAGTTAAATTTTCCTGAAAAATGCTTTTTTATAGCTTCTTTTAACTCATACCCACCGTGGTCACATGCAATGGCAATTTTTTCCATTTTAAGCCTTTAAATTATTTAGCAGTTAAATATATATCCTTGATAATATTTAAATCAATCCCTTCTTTTTTAAAACATACTCCAAACGTTTTACTGCATTTCGCTTTAACACTTCTTCAGAGGCATTTGCTGGGCCTTGAATAGATATTTCTGTTAGTGACTGAACGTCCATAGCCGATACCTTAACTATGTTTCTAAAAGGGAAGATTTCTATAATAATCTCTCGTCCATCAAGTAAATCTTGCATATTAAATAATCCAAAAAAAGCAGGTAGATATTTACCTGCTTTAAAATATAATGAAACATTCAAAATATAAAGTCTAAAACCCGCCACCAAAATTTGTTTGCTGCGCCCAAAAACGCTCTAACATCTTTAATGTTTGATTTAATTCATTCAGGCGTTCTATAGTTATCTCGGTGCCTTCTATCTGCTCTTCATGTCTGGCAAACATATCAGAAATCATCTTGCGCAATTCAACGCCTTTTTCTGATAAACGCACTCTAATAGATCTTTTATCATGGACTGATCTCTCTTGAATCAGATATTCATTTTCAACCATTTTCTTAACATTGTAAGAAACATTTGACCCCAAATAGTATCCACGAATTGTTAACTCACCTACAGTCATCTCCTCTTCTCCAACATTATAGAGGATCATACATTGTACGTTGTTTATGTCTTGGATATTCTTTTTATCAAGCTCAACCTTTAAAACATCAAGAAAGTGGCGGTGAAGCCGTTCTATAAGCTGAATTGATTCATAATATGGTGTTGCTGTCACAGATATATCTCCAATAACGTTTTTATTTATTAAATTTGGTGTATCATAATTAAAGTTTACTATAGCGCAAAGTAATTTTATATATGTTTTAGTTTAAAGAAATGTAAAAAACGAGATAAATATTATGATAAATGCTCAATATCCAGCAAAAAGAATGCGTAGATTACGCTCTAGCCAATGGATTCGTGATCTCGTAGAAGAACATAGCATATCTATCAAAGACCTTATATGGCCTGTTTTTGTTATTGAAGGTAAAAATAAACGCGAATCTATTGCATCAATGCCTAATATTTATAGATATTCTATTGATCTATTGATAGAAGAAGTAAAAAAAGCCTATGATTTAGGTATTCCTGCGATAGCTATTTTCCCTATTACCCCAAATGAGAAAAAGACTAATTGTGGTAAAGAGTCATATAATCCAGATAATCTTGTATGCCGTGCAATTAGGGAAATTAAATCTTCAGTTCCTAAAATTGGTATTATTACAGATGTAGCATTAGATCCATACACAAGTCATGGTCATGATGGGATTGTTAAAGATGGCATAATATTAAATGATGAAAGCGTTGATGTTTTGTGCCAACAAGCATTAGTACAAGCAAAAGCAGGGGCAGATATTGTTGCCCCTTCCGACATGATGGATGGAAGAGTAAAAGAGATAAGAAAAGCACTTGATTTAAGCAATGAAAATACCATGATTATGGCTTATTCTGCTAAATACGCATCTGCATTTTATGGCCCTTTTCGTGATGCGGTTAACTCATCTAGCTGTCTTAAGGGGGATAAAAAAACTTATCAAATGAACCCTGCAAATGGCAACGAAGCGTTACATGAGGTGGCTCTTGATATTCAAGAAGGTGCAGATATGGTTATGGTTAAGCCTGGAATACCTTATTTGGATATTATAGTAAAAGTGAAAGAACAATTTAAAACTCCGACTTTTGCATATCATGTTAGCGGCGAATATGCGATGTTGCGCGCTGCTTGTGATAATGGCTGGCTAGATTATGAAAGTGCCGTCATGGAAACCATGATATCATTCAAACGCGCTGGTTGTGATGGTATATTAACCTATAGTGCCCGCGATATTGCCACAATCCTTGTAAATAAATAATGTAAAACCTTGAAAACATGTTGTTCTATTCCTTGATTTTAAAGGAAAAAAACTTCACAATTGTGGGGCATTGTCAAAGATTCTGATCTTTGTTTTCTTTTATCCTGCGTATCCAAATTTAATTTCCTGCGTAAAATAGATATTTTGCAATAACTTAAATACTTCTCATGTGTTCATAATATTATGATATGCACATCTTAGTAAAAGGGTAAAATAAGCATATGAAACTACTTGGTGTTTTACTGGTTTTAGGCGCAACATTTGGCGGTCTTGTCCTTACGGCTGGTATGGAAAAGGCTATGCACCTAACGACCGGTGTTATATTACCAGCCCTGCCTGGTGAGGCAACTATTATTATGGGCTGTGCAATAGCGGCCTTCCTAATTGCAAATACTATGGATACTGTTAAAGGGGCGCTTAGATATTTTGGCTGTCTTACTAAACCTCTTGCCTATAAGAAAGAAGATTATATAGAACTTCTAAGTATGATGTTTATGACTTTCAAACTTGCAAGATCAAAAGGATTTTTGGCATTAGAGCAGCATATTGAAAACCCTAGTGAAAGCGAATTATTTTCACAATTCCCTAAATTTCACAGTAATCATCATGCGCTGGATTTTGTTTGTGATTATCTTCGTATAATATCATTAGGCAATGAAGATCCTGTTCAAATAGGTGGACTTATGGATAAGGAAATAGAGCAAATATCCCACCATGAGCTACACCCAGCCCATGCAGTACATCATATGGCAGAAGGTATCCCTGCCCTTGGTATTGTTGCCGCGGTTCTAGGTGTTATTAAAACAATGGCATCAATTTCAGAACCACCAGAAGTGCTTGGTAAACTCATTGGTAGCGCTCTAGTTGGCACATTTTTAGGAGTTTGGCTGTCATACGGTATCTTTGGTCCTATAGCTCTTGCAATGGAAGAAAAAGCAAAATCCGAAATTCTATATTATAAAATACTAAAAATTGGCATGGTTGCATTCCTTGGTGGAGCGGCGCCACAAGTCGCCGTAGAGTTCGCAAGAAAATCATTGCCTCACAACATACAGCCCAGCTTTATTGAATTAGAGGAAATACTTAACGAATTGCCTGCACCACCATCGTAATTACCAAATAATATTGAAAATATGTAAGAAATATGAATGTAATAAAAATAAATTTGATAGAACTTCCTTATCAGCATAATGGCGGAGCTTGGAAAGTTGCTTATGCTGATTTTGTTACGGCTATGATGGCGTTTTTCCTTTTGATGTGGCTTTTAAATGTAACAACAAAAGAGCAAAAAGACTTGATTTCAAACTATTTTAACCCAAGCCACCCAATGGTTTCTGAAAATACTAGTGGCGCAGGAGGAGTTTTAGGAGGACTTACCATGTCACCAGAAGGTGCGATGGCATCAAATAAAAATCCCCTAATTCCTTTGCAAGTAAATAATCAACGCAAAAGAGGCGCAGAAGTAAAATCAAAAATTAATCAAGTCAAAGAAAAAGCAGAACAAAAAAGATTTGAAAAAGCTGCCGAAGAAATAAAGAAAGCTATAATTAAAAATCCTAAGCTAGCTAAACTAAAAGATAATATAATGATTGATGTAACCCCTGAAGGATTACGAATTCAAATTATTGATCAGGAAGATGAATCTATGTTCCCATCGGGTAGCTCAAATATGTTTGAAAAAACCAGAGAGCTGCTATCACAAATAACTCAAATTATATTAGATATGCCTAATGAAATATCAATAAGGGGGCATACAGACTCAACCCGATATGCCAAGGGCGCAAAATATACAAATTGGGAATTATCAGCAGATAGAGCAAACGCATCAAGGCGCGTTATGTTAAGCAACGGGCTTCCTATTGAGCGACTACATGATGTTATGGGTAAGGCAGATACAGAGCCACTAATTATTGATAACCCACTTGACCCTAGAAACCGTAGAATTACACTGATACTTTTAAAAGAATCCATAACAAATCCTGCTCCTGATGAAAGTAATGAAGATAATAATGAGGAATATATAGAAAATGATGAAAGCAATATTATAGATAATCCAGTAAAAGAAACTGTAAATCCGTATAGAAAAACTCCTGGATTAGTTGAATTTCCGTAAAATTACAAGCAAAGGTTATTAAGATGAAAAAATTACTTCTAAGCATCGCTTTACTGGCTCTATCATCACAAACATTATTGGCAGGGCAAAAAAACACAGCCGATATTAAATTATACGCCCTTAATTGCGGAAGGATTCACGTAAGTGATCTAAATGTTTTTTCTGATACTGATCAATATATTGGGAAAGAGAAAACACTAAATGTTGGCTGTTATCTTATAAAACATAATGATAGTTGGCTTTTGTGGGATACGGGTCTTTCGAGTGATTTAGCAAAAAAACCAGAAGGTATAACAAGTGGTGTCTTCCATATGACCCTTGAAAAAAATATTGCTCAACAGATAGAACCTCTAGGCTTAAAACCAAAAGATATAACTCATGTGGCTATATCTCATGGACATTTTGATCATACTTCAAACGTAAATGAATTTACCGACGCTAACCTTATAATTCAAAGGGCAGAATATAATATGATAAAAAATAAGGCTGATGAGGCTGAGAAAATTTATATGTATAAGAGGGATATTGGCTATTTTCTAAAAGATGAAAACTCTAAACAGTTAAATATAATAAATGGAGATAAAGATATATTTGGTGATGGAAGTGTAAAAGCAATTTATCTTCCAGGTCACACCCCTGGTCATATGGCATTGCTTGTAAATCTTCCCAAAACAGGTGCGGTGATTCTTTCTGGGGATCAGTGGCACTTTACAGAAAATCATAAAAGTAACGATGTACCAACATTTAATGTTGATAGAGCTGATACTCTTGCATCTTCTGATAAATTAAACAAAATCATTAAAAATAGAGGTGCTAAATTGATTATACAGCATGAAATAAACGATAATCAAAACCTTCCCAAAATTCCCAAAGCCTTAGAATAAATTTTATAGTGAAGCTACTACCGACTAGGCAGCGGACTCATAAAATTCATACCACAATCTGACTACCGCTATTTTGATTATAGCCATAAAATTTGTTGAATATTTATAGTAGCGCGTTCTTTTGTTATATGGGGACTGTTGCAAGTTAAATAAGCTTTGCACGATCTGTCTTTCGACTACCTTTAGAACCAGGCTTTTGTGCCCGAACACAAGGATGTTTAGCCCCATGTTGTGATGGAATTATGTATGTTAATTTATCAACCAAGGAGGCATTATAGAACTAAACATATAGGAGGGAAAAATGTAATTTCCACATTATTTGTAGTTTTATTTGTAGTTTTTACGCCATACAATGTTTTATCGAGCATCAAACCTTCGAAAGATATACTCATTTGCGTTGATAGCGCATAACATGCATTTTTCTTAGCATAAAATATTTTAGTTAGAAGCGTTGTTATAAATCACATTTTTATTTTCTTGAACCTTATAAAGTAGAGAACTTACTGGAACTATTTCCAGCCCCTTGTCTTTTAGAGTAGGAATCCATTCTTTTAAAACTTTAATGCTAACTTTATGCGGATGCCCAATAGCAATGGCATAGCCATCCCTTAAAGCTTTTTTCTCAAGTTTTTTTAACGATTTTCTAACAAAATCCTCTGTTACTTCATGATCAATGAATACATCTCTTTTTGCATAATTTATGCCATGTTCTTTTGCCAATCGAATAGCAACAGAGTTTCCTATCGTTCTAGAGTCAATAAAAAACAAATTGCGTTTTTTTAAATAAGCCATAACTATATTCATAGCGCGTTCATCTTGGGTCATACGACTTCCCATATGGTTATTAACGCCAACATAGCCATTAAAACGTGACAAATTCCACTCAATTTCTTTAATTAATTCCGCCTTTGAGCTATCCACCTTTAATACATGTGATCCAGCATCCTTATATTCACTAATTGGCTCCATAGGTAGATGAAGCATTATTTCATGTCCTTTTTTCCTTGCTTTTTCCACACGCGCTTGAAGATTTTTTGCATAAGGCAAATACGACAGAGTAAGTGGAGCTGGCATTATCTCAACTAACTTACTTGTAAGATTAACTCCCATATCATCAATTATAATGGCTATTTTTCCTTTAACTTGCGGAGGATCATATAAAAATTGCCGCTTTCCAAGTTTAGTTTTTAATTTCAAAGTTTTACTAGAATCAGATGAATTAGAAATTATATTTTTATTTAAATTTTTTTCTTTATTATAATATTTTACATCTAGGTTGGTTTTTTTCATATCTGTACTTATTTCAGAATTTTTCGAAATTATTTCTTTAGGATAGTTAGAAGAAAAAAAAGTAGCACTATCCCCTTCCATACCAGTGGCGGGTTCAATATTCGCAATAACCCTATCTAAAGGTGATAAAACGCTAAACTCTATTTCATTTTTATCTATATTTTCCTCTTCATTTGTCTTTAAAAAGTCACCAGGCAAAGCGTTATTTGCAGTAACAACATCTGGTAAATCAATACCATGCTGAAGATAATAATTATTCTGATTTCTTAGACTAGCAATATCTATTTCTATTTTATAATCAACTTCTTCGTTATTGTTATTCCACCACATAATGCGTGCGCCATTAAGTATAAACAGGTCGGTAAACACTATTGATACCGCCCCGATCATAATTATTATAAGGATTCTTACAAGATTAAATTTTTTACTTCTATAATACATAATCAATTATAAACTTTTTTAAAATAATATATCTTCAAACATAAAAAATGCTATTGCTATCCTTTGTTTACTTGCTTTTTGTATCACAGATCGTCATAACAAATCTATGATTACCTTAATAGATAACTATGACAGCTTTACCTATAACCTGGTTCAATATCTTGGCGATCTTGGTGCAAATACGCGCATCTATAGAAATGATGAAGTTAGCGTAGAGCAAGTTATCAGTGAAAACCCTAGCGGGATTTTAATTTCTCCAGGGCCAAGCGATCCTGATCATGCTGGAATTTGTTTAGACCTTATAAAAAGCGCTGCAGATAATAACATGCCATTATTTGGGGTATGTCTTGGTCATCAGTCAATTGCTCAGACCTTTGGCGGTAAAGTGATACGTGCGCTAGAACCCATGCATGGTAAAATTTCAAGTATTACCCATGAGGGAAAAACTATATTTAAAGGACTTCCCTCACCCTACTCTGTTACTCGCTATCACTCTTTAATTGCAGAGCGAAAAAGCCTTCCAGATTGTCTTGAAATTACAGCACAAACCGATGATGGAATAATTATGGGATTGTCACATAAAGAAAGGCCTATACATGGTGTTCAATTTCATCCAGAGAGCATAGCTACCGAGCATGGTCACGATCTTTTGAAGAACTTTGTGGAGCTTACCCGATGATTATAAAAACATTATCAAAAATTCAAAATGGTGAGCATTTATCTGAAAAAGAAATGATCTCCTGCATGACTCAAATTATGGAAGGATTGTGGAGAAATGAGCAAATAGCAGCTTTTCTTATGGGGCTGTCTGTGCGAGGAGAAACAGTTGATGAGATTGTTGGCGCAGCGAAGGTAATGCGCGATAAGGCTATACACATAAACGCACCTGAAGGCGCTGTTGATTGTTGTGGCACAGGTGGAGATAAGTCAGGAACTTATAATATATCAACTGCAGTTGCCATTGTTCTGGCTGCGTGTGGAATTCCCGTCGCAAAACATGGTAATAGATCGGCAAGCTCCAAGTCAGGAGCCGCTGATGTATTAGAAGAGCTAGGGGTTAATCTAAATACTCCACAAAAAAAACTAGAAGAAGCTCTACGATTATTTAATTTTGCATTTTTAATGGCTCCTAATCACCATGGTGCCATGAAATATGTGACTCCTGTAAGAAAATTACTTGGCATTAGAACTATATTCAATATTTTAGGCCCTCTCGCTAACCCTGCAAAAACCAAATTTCAACTTTTAGGCGTTTACGATAAGAAGCTCATACTGCCAATGGCCCAAGCTTTAGAAAAACTTGGCACTAAGAATGCGTGGGTGGTTCATGGCTCTGATGGGTTGGATGAAATAACAGTTACAGGCAAGACATTCATTGCAAAACTTAATGATGGAGCGATCACCCAAGAGACAATTACACCTGAAGAATTTGGTCTGCCCGTTTCTTATAAAGAAGAATTAAATGGCGGAACCCCGCAGGAAAATGCTCATGCTCTAAGGGAGGTTCTTTGTGGTAAAAAGAACGCTTATAGAAATATTGTAATAGCCAACGCCTCTGCCGTACTTGTTATATCTGGCAAAGAAAAAACAATAAAAAATGCAGTTAATACAGTTTCCAACGTTCTTGATAATGGCAAGGCATTAAAACTTTTAGAAGATTACGTGACCTATACCATTAAATGTTAAGCCTATAGGGAAATATCAAATGGATAAACTTCAAGAAATCTGCAATAGAAAAAAACAGCATGTTGAATATAAAAAATCACTGCGTTCATTTGATGATATTCGCTTTATGGTAAAAGACATGCCACGTCCTAGCGGTTTTCTAGGAGCAATGGAACGAACAAGGGGTGTGGCTCTTATTGCTGAGGTAAAAAAGGCATCACCAAGCAAGGGCATTATAAGGAAGGATTTTGATCCTGTTCAAATTGCCAAAATATATAAAAAGGCTGGGGCTTCTTGCATATCCGTACTTACTGATGAGCCTTATTTTCAAGGTCATGATGATTTTCTAGTGTCAATAAAAGAAAATGTTGATATTCCAGTTTTAAGAAAAGACTTTATGATTGATCCTTATCAAATATACGAATCTAGAGCTCTGGGCGCAGATTGCATATTATTGATAATCGCTGCGCTAGATGATGCTTTGGCTTGTGAAATGTATGAAAGCGCGGTATCTCTAGGTATGGATGTGCTTGTTGAGGTTCATAATCTTGAAGAATTAGAGCGTAGTTTAAAATTAGATCCCATGATGCTTGGTGTTAATAATCGTAACTTAAAAACACTAGAAGTTAATATTGATACATCCTATGATCTTCTGATATCAATTCCAGAAGAATGTTATAAGATTTCAGAAAGTGGCATTTACTCATACGATACTTTATCAAGGTTAAATAATGCAGGTTATCAAGGGTTTTTAGTTGGAGAATATCTTATGAAACAAGATAATATTGAAATGGCTGTGCATAACCTTCTTGGATCATAATCTTATAAAAGGCAATTAATAAATATTGACACAAAAAGTGAACTAAGTTAGTACAAACTATGTACACCGCTAATAAAAAAACATTATTAATATAGATATAGAGGATAAAGATGTTGACTAAAAAGCAAAAAGATTTGCTGTTATATATTCATGAAAAAATGTCACAAGATGATATTCCCCCGTCTTTTGAGGAAATGAAAAATGCACTTGGACTAAAATCAAAGTCCGGAATACATAGACTTATTTCTGCTTTGGTTGAGCGCGGCTATATAGAAAGGCTACCGCATCGCGCAAGAGCTTTAGAAATTAAAAGGTTGCCTGAGGGGTTTAACAATACGCAAAACCAGTTGCCTAGCTCCAATAGTAATAACCTTGTTCCTGCATTAGATAGTGTTCCATTATTTGGACGCATTGCTGCGGGAACTCCGATTGAAGCGGTAAGAGATGAGGGGCAGGTGATCTATCTTCCTCAGGGCTTTATCATTAGTTCAGGAGAACATTATGCCCTCACAGTTGATGGAGATTCTATGATAAATGCGGGAATATATGATCAAGATACAGTCATCATACAGCGTTGTGACAGCGCACAAAATGGCGATATAATAGTTGCTCTAGTAGATGATTTAGAAGTAACCTTAAAAAGGTTAAGAATAGCAGGAAATAAAAT
>JALTAZ010000069.1 GCA_027075555.1 Micavibrio sp. | reverse complement strand
AGCACAGCCCAAAAAAATGATCGATTTTGAGCAAGGAAATCACAATAACTTGTACGAATATGATGCATATAAGCATGTAATTGACTTTTTAACTGGATTAGAGGCCAATAATATGGATAAATAGATGGGTATATAATCTTTTATGCTAAATTAAAGGATCATACTATGCCATGTCATTGTGCAATAACAAATAAGAATATAACTATTTCACCTGATTACAGTGTAGAAAAAGCACTAAAAACAATAAAAAAAGAAAAGGTTAGAGCTTTAGCCATAATTGATGATGATAATAAGTTTCAAGGTTTTTTTTCACTAAAAACATTATTAAAAAATTTAATTCCAGTTTCAGTTGTTATGTCTGATGGATTGCAAATTGACATTAAGGTTGAGGCTGCTCCTGGAATTGCAAAAAGAATGGCAAGTGCAATGCCTCTTTCAGTGTTTGAGTTTATGGACAGAAAACCTGCTAGCGTTCTTCCTGATGAGCCTATATGGGAAGGGGTCGCTAAACTAACCAAATATGGAGAGCCCTTATGTGTGGTTGATGATAAAGGCAGATATTTAGGTATGATAACTTATGAATCTTTGGTTAACGATCTACAAAACACAGAAATAACAGATGGTTAGGGTAAAGCATGAAAACGCATGTTAAAAAGAATCTGATTTTATACTGTGTAGTTTTTTTATTGACTGTAATATCGTCCATTTATGTATTTGCTCAATCAGATAAAATTGATGCTGTTACTATTCCCCCACCGTTAGAGGGTATAGAAAAACCTTATATTGATAATAGCTCTTCACAGAGCTTAGAAATAGCCAATATTAAGATATATACCGCTGATGATAAAATTATTCCGTTTAGTGTTGAGCTTGCTGTTACCAAGGCTCAGCAAAATAAGGGTATGATGTTTAGAGATAAAATAGAGCCTAATACGGGAATGTTATTTTTATTTGAGGATTCTAGTGAAAGAGCTTTTTGGATGAAAAATACCTTTATACCACTAGATATAATATTTATTCGCGAAGATGGTGTTATTCATAATATTGCTGCAAATGCAGTTCCTAAAAGCCTTAAAAGCATAAGATCAAATGGTGATGTTAGGGCTGTACTTGAAATTGGTGGCGGTGAGGCTAGCCGTTTGGGAATATCCCTTGGTGATCGTGTTATTTATGATGTTTTTCAAGGCAAAGTAATCAAGTAAAGTTTTGCCAAATATTTACAATAAAGTTGTAAAAATGGAATATATTCTCTTGCTGTTTTTGTAGCAATCGTGTAAAAACCGATATTCCTATGGTTACGGAGCGTAGCGCAGCCTGGTAGCGCATCTGTTTTGGGAACAGAGGGTCGGAGGTTCGAATCCTCTCGCTCCGACCATTTAAAAAAGAGAGCTGCATTAGATTTATCAAAGGCCAAGGGTTTATCAAATTCTAGTATTTATTATCATCAGGCAGAGGGATATATGGGTATAGTAAATGATAATAGCCAGAATCCGAAAGCTGATAGTTGGGGAGAGTTGGCGGTTCGTTCTCAATCAGGTGATAAGCGAGCTTATAGGCAGTTGCTTTTGGAAATTGCACCTTATATAAAATCGCGCATTAGTAAAGGTCTTGCCAATGAAGATTGGAGTGAGGAGATAATGCAAGAAGTTCTTATCTCAGTTCATAAATCTTTAAAGTCATATAGTGCAGATCGCCCGTTTAAACCTTGGCTTAATGCTATTACTCAATTTAGACGTACAGACTTCTTAAGAAAACACTATAAAAATAAAAATGTTAATGAGGCATCACAGGAAAACTCAGATATTTTTTCAAATGATGTAACTCATGACACTCGCGCAGGCGAATTGGTGGATATAGAAAAAGCTTTAGGTAAAATACCAGAAAAGCAAAGGAAGATTTTTAAATTGATAAAAATAGAAGGATATAGCGCTGCTGAAGTTGCAAAAGAAATGGATATGAGTGTTTCGGCCGTAAAAGTATCGGCACATAGGACCGCTGGAAAACTAAAGGAAATGCTAGGTTAGAATTATGGTTAGGGTGGCAAAAGAAACAAGTAATATTATTGATGACCTTACATCAGAGCTAGAGCCTGTTAAGACTCTCAAACACCCGATTAAACGGGCTCTGCCTTGGTTTATTTTTGCGATTTTATATGTTTTATCTGGAATTTTCCTACTTGGCGTTCGTGGTGATTTTATCAGTAAGCTAAATGACTCTACATATATATTTGAAATGTCACTTGTGCTTGTAATGTCAGTTAGTGCGACTATGTGCTCATTATGGATGTGTATACCTGATATGAGGGGGCAGAAATGGCTTGTTGCAACATCTCTTACACTTATCTTAGTAGTATTAGCATGGATAATTACACAGGCTGTAATGAATATAGATCACACCCCGTTTGGATATTGGTCACATTGTTTTTCTGATGCTGTATTTTTTGGACTACTGCCAGCGGCAAGCATCGTGTTCATGTCTATGAAAGGAAGAACCATACAACCATATTTGATGATATTGATGAATGTAATTGCTGTTAGTGGGCTTGGATATATTGGTTTACGTATTACTTGTGCTTCTGATGATATAGGTCATATCTGTGTATTTCATATACTCCCTTATATTGCCCTTGGTGCGGTTATAGGGGCTATTGGTAGGAGGTTTTATCGCTGGTAAGGTAGCAATGAATCAATTATAGTATCATGAAGTTTAACATTTTAATGTGGATGGTAATTATAGTTTTAGGTAAAACATCATGGATGTAAAAATATTTAGACCTTCTAAAAATACATTACAATCAGGCAGAGCGGGTAGAAAGTATTGGCTTATGGAATCTATTGATAAAGGTGATTTTTCTGTAGAGCCTTTAATGGGTTGGACAAAATCAAATAATACGCAAAAGCAAGTTCACCTTAAATTTAATAGTAGTGAAGATGCTATTATCTTTGCTAAAAATAATGGCTGGAATTATAGTGTGATGCCTGATAATAAAAGACGGGTAAAGCCACGTAATTATGGCGATAATTTTAAGTATGTACCATCGCAAGAGAGAGTATAAAAAGACTTGCTTTTATTATCTATTTTTTGCATTTTGTCTTTGAACTTTATTATAAAGAGCGCCCTTAGCTCAACTGGATAGAGCACCTGCCTTCTAAGCAGGGGGTTACAGGTTCGATTCCTGTAGGGCGTGCCATTTTTCTTTCAATTATTCCAATGTGTTAGTGGATTTATTTGTGATTTAAGAAAAATGATGAATATGCCCTAGCTATTTGGCTGGCTACTTAATAAAAAATCGGGAAGAATCCCGATTTCTATGCATTCCATGATTTTTGTGGATAAGTTTCACCTGCTCATGTTGCTTATACATATGCTACATATGCGGATTTTTGATCCACATCATGAATGTATTTAACGTGAAATAACTCCCCGGGCGTAAGCCCGTGGGATGTAGCGCTTCCAGTGTCTTCGTGTTATTCCTATGCAATGAAGTATAAGAAGCAAACACATTGTATTTATCGCTGTGATTATCATC
>JALTAZ010000068.1 GCA_027075555.1 Micavibrio sp. | reverse complement strand
AGAAACATCAACTCCCGTCTTTTCAAAAGCCAGTCTTAAAGGAGCTCCTGATGGTTTATCAGCCACAGCATCACCAGAGCCAACAAGAGCAGAAAAATATCTATCATAAGAACTATATTTTAACTCTAGTGAAACAAAATTACTCTTTTTATTAGTAACAACCCCCATAACAACGCCAGAGTTATATAGAATATCAAGAACATCTTTAGTACCTTCTATGATTGAAATACTATGAGCGTTTTTTAGCACGTAAGTTTGAAATATCTCCATTGCCTGATCACACTTATCTTTATAGATAGTGGGATAAAGAATTTCCCTTGGTTTACCAAAATGTTCTTTATACTCTCCATCTTTGAATTCTTCAAAACCAAGAGAGCGCAAGGTATAGTTATGTGCATCATTTAAAAAACCATAACTATCGGCAATTGTTCCATCCCAATCCCAAAATACTGCATCTGGAAGCTTTTTAATTTTTAGAGATTGTGTCATATTCTACCCCCCTGAAATATGTATTTTTATTAGCATCAAACTGCACATGTTTTATATTTATTTCTGAATTATATATCCGCTTAGATGCGTTTAAATAACCTTGTGTAATATCACTAACTAGAAATTCTATAGTATCATTATTCCCTATTTTTTGTGATATTTCTTTATGATTATTCAAATAATCAATGAGTTTAAGGGGGATTATTTCATCTTGTGAAATTAAAGATATATCGTCACCAATAATTTCCCTTATTTTATCCTTCAAAAACGGATAATGCGTGCAACCAAGTATCAAACATTCAATATTGTTGTCCAATATAGGTGATAAATAATGCTTTAACACAGAGTCCAGCCATTGATCTCCGTCATTTTCAATCAAAGGCACAAGTAGTGGTGTATGTTCCTGAAATATCTTTATATCTGGATCAATCTTTTTTAATTCATATTCATATATATTACTTTGAATTGTATAATTTGTTGCAATAACCCCTAGGCGCTTATAGCCTCGGTCAATAGCAGTTTCTAATGTGGGTACAACCACGCCTAATATTCGTCTATCACTATATTTGCTATTAGGTAGATATTGCTGCTGCAATACTCTAAGAGCCGAAGCACTTACCGTATTGCAAGCTATGATAATAAGTGCACAATCTTGCGAGAACATAAAATCAATGGCGCGTTTGCTATATTCATATATTGCTTTAGATGACCTGTTACCATAAGGAATATGCAAAGTATCTCCGAAATATATAATATCTAGATCACATAATTTTTCACGCAATGATCTTGTAATAAGCAACCCGCCCAAACCAGAATCAAAAACCCCTAACTTCATGATCTATAATAAATCCACATGAACTGATAGCATTTTTTCAACTTCTCTGGCATGTTCTGAAGATGACAAAATTATTACTCGATCTTGCACTTTAATTTTATCATCATCACCTACAATGATGATTTTTTTATTACGAATAATAGCCCCAATCACAACTGATGGAGGAAACTCAATATCTGCAACCTTCTTATTGGCAATATTAGAAGAATCAGATATCTCAATCTCCATAACTTCAGTCTCTCCTTCATGGATATTATGGATACTGATTATCCGCCCTCTTCTTACATGCTGCATAATATTGGAAACAATTATAGATTTAGGCGATACCAGAGTATCAATTCCAAGTGGTCCCACAAGCGGATAATAGGCATTATTATTAACTAGGGTAACAACTCTTTCACAACCATATTGCTTGGCCAAAAGTGAACCTAATATATTACTTTCATCATCATTCATAAGTGCTATATATGTTTCTGCTGTTGATATAGAAGCTTCCTCCATAATATTGCGCTCAAGAGTATTGCCATTTAAAATTATGATGTTTTCTAGCTCTGCACTTAAAAAATTTGCCCTATTAGAATCTTGCTCTATTATTTTTAACTGCAATCCTGATATTTGAGCTTGTAACTTCCTTATAAGTGATATGCCAATATTACCACCACCAGATACAATAATTTTTCTTGCCTCTTTTTCTAAATGACCAAAAGCGGCCATAACCCTGCGTATATGCATGGAATCAACAATTATATAAGCCTCGTCTTCTACTTCTAACATATCTGTTTCATCGGGAACTATATTTTTTGTGCCACGTACAATAGATACAATAGAAAAAGATAAATCAGGAAATAACTTATCAAGTTGCCCTAATGGTGTATGCAATACGGGACAATCCTCTAAACAAATCACACCAATTAAATGTGCAACACCATCACCTAAACTTACTGCTGTAGTGGTACCGGGTATAGAAAGACGCTCTACAATATCATTTGCTACTAAAATTTCAGGAGAAATAATAACATCAATGGGCATATGGGCTCGACTAAACAAATTTGACCATGATGGATCAAGATAATTTTGCTTACGAATTCTAGCAATTTTCTTAGGTATACCAAAAAGGGAATGCCCAACCTGACATGCAACCATATTTATTTCATCATGTTCAGTAACGGCAATTATCATATCACACTCATTAGCCCCTGCATTATTCAATGTATCAGGATCAGAAGGATAGCCAGTTACCGTATTAACATCCAAAGAATTATTTATTTGTGTAAGATTCTCGCTGGCACTATCAACAACCGTTACATCATTATCCTCTTTTGAAAGATAAGCCGCAATACTTGCACCAACTTGATCTGAACCACATATAATAACTCTCATATTTTTTCTTTCACTTAAAAACTAATAACTAAAATAAATCAGGGTCATGCAACATTTTGCTTTTCATCACATAGAACTTCAAGTGATTTAAGTTTTCTATGAAGAGCTGAACGCTCCATGCCTATAAATTCTGCGGTTTTGGATATATTACCATCAAATTTATTTATCTGAGATAAAAGATATTGCCTCTCAAAGCATTCTCTGGCATCACGCAATTTCATGGACAAAATAAAATCATCAAACATAGGCTTATCGCCTCTGTTATCCTCAAATATAGTTGACTGACTAACGTTAACTACCTCTTTAGGAAGTTTATCTACACTAATTTCAATATTTTTATCACCATACATTATATGAAGCCACTCCATAATATTATTAAACTGCTTAAGATTACCGGGCCAAGAATATAATTTTAATTTCAAAAGCGCTTCATCTGAAAACTTAAGATTGCTAAAACGCTCTACCAAACTAGAAATATCAGATTTTCTTGATCTTAGGGGCGGTATATTTATGGGAACAACGTTAATTCTATAATATAGATCCTCACGAAATTTATTCTCTTTGACCATCTTCTTAAGATTATTACAGCTTGCAGCTATAACTCTGACATCAACCGGAACTTTTTGGTTCGAGCCGATTTTATAATAACTATTATCTTGAAGAAAATTAAGTATTTTACCTTGCAAATTTATCGGGAGATTATCAACCTCATCAAGTAATAAAGTTCCCTCATTTACAAGCTCTAGCAAGCCGCGTGTCGTTTTGTTATCTGCTATAGAGTGAATCCCAAATAACTCCTTCTCAAGATCTTCTGAGTTATTTGCAGCGCAATTCAATGTCATAAAAGGCTTATGCGAGCGCAAAGAATTTTCATGAATATATTGTGCAATAATATTTTTTCCTGTTCCAACTTCACCAGTTATCAACAACCTACTATTGGTCTTTGCGGATTTATCAAGAATATTTACAATATCATTTGGTATTTGTTTTATTAGATGGCTGATATTTTCTGCGGAACGTTTTTTCAATTCTTCATTTTGCTTTTTTAGATTGGCATTTTCCAAAGCACGCTTAATCATCAATAATAAGCGATCACTTTTAAATGGCTTTTCAATAAAATCATAAGCTCCATATTTAATAGCAGAAACAGCAGTTTCAATTGTTCCATGCCCACTTATCATTAAGAAAGGTAAATTAGGGAATATTTCCTGAGTTTCTTTTAGTATTTCTATGCCGTCCTTATCGCTACCTTGAAGCCATATATCCTGAACAACAAGATCAGGGTTTTTATTTTGAATAAGCTCTAATGCTCCATCACTTCTATCTGCGGTAATTACCTCATACCCCTCATCTTCCAAAATTCCTTGTATTAAGGCTCTTATATCATCTTCATCATCAATAATTAAAATCTTCATGTTCATGATTATCTATCACCTTTTTTAACTATAGCCTTAGAAACAGGAAATGATATAACTATACAAGCTCCCCCCTTGTCTTTCCATTTATTATTGGACTCAAGCCAATCAGGAACACCAAGAATCATTTCACCATTATGATCTTCTATAATTTTCTTAACTATAGCCAACCCTAGGCCTGTACCTTTTGGCTTATGGGTTATATATGGCTCAGTCAGCTTTACTACATCCTCTCCTGTGGGGAAACCTACACCATTATCATTTATGGCTATAAAAATTTCATTTACTGATTTATGCCCAATAAGTATATTAACAATGCCCTTTTCACAATTGTTGTTATTCCCCTTCATTTCGATGGCTTCACAACTGTTTTTTAACAAATTAGTAATAACTTGACGTATTTGCCTTGCATCACAATTAACCTTATCATTTTTAAAATCATGGGTTATTGAAAACTCTATATCCTCATTAACCTGTTTTACAAGTACAAGTGAATCTTGTATAATTTTACTTATGCTCTGTGATTTTAGTGATGGTGCAGGCATACGCGCAAAAGATGAAAACTCATCTACCATACGCCCTATATCCTCTACATGCTTTACTATTGTATCTGTGCATTGTTCAAATATTTCTGGATCTTTATTTACCTCTTTTAAATATTTGCGCTTTAAACGCTCTGCCGAAAGTTGTATTGGAGTTAGCGGGTTTTTAATTTCATGAGCAATGCGCCTAGCAACATCTGACCACGCCGCATTTCTTTGTGCAGATTGTAAATCGGTAATATCATCAAAAGTTATAATCAAACCAGCGGTATTTTCTTGTAGCTCTTCAATTGATATACGAAAAAGAAATGACCTTCTTCCGGATTTTTCAAAAAATACCATAACTTCTTTTTGCATGGTCTTTTTCGGATTTTCAGCAACTTCTTCAAGCATAGATTTTAGCTCAGGAATTATATCAAGAATATAATGATTAGTTATATCATCATGCGTTTTTTGCAAAAGATTAGCAGCAGAATTATTAGCAAGATTTATCAAGCCACTACTATCTACACCTATAACCCCCGATGAGACCCCTGCTAAAACAGTTTCAATAAGCCTGCGTCTTTGATCTATTTGTATATTGGCATCAATAAGATCATCACGCTGCGATTGAAGCTGGCTTGTCATACGATTAAAAGATCTGGCTAAATATTCAAACTCTTCTAGACGCTGGATATTCGGCAAGCGCGATGATAAATCCCCTGCTCTTACTCTATCTGACGCTGTTATCAGCTCGCCTATAGGGTTTACTAGCTGTCTAGCCAGTAATAGCCCAAGCCAAATAGCAGCAAGCAGTAATAACAATCCCACAACAACAAATATTAGAATTACTGTTATCTGCAAGCCAGAGCTCTTTATTTGAAGATTTTTATAATCTTTTACCGCAAGATCCGTAGATATAAGATGAGATATAACTTGAGGATCGATCATTCTACCTACATACAGATAAGCGTTTGGAATTGTTCTAAGACGCGTTAATGCACGAACTCTATCCTTACTTTTTCCTGCAACTAAAACCACCCCGCCTTGGTCTGCTTGCTTAAAATCATATGATGTTGGTAGCTCATATTCCAAAGTAAATGTCATAGAAGAGCGCGCCATGACACGCCCCTTATTATTTATAACAAGGGCTTCAGATAAATTTCTAATATATGATTGCGTATCTATGACTTTTGCAAAAAGGGCTTCATTCAATACTAACCTGCCACTTTGGCGATCAATATCATTGGCCATTGCCAAAGTATCGGCGCGTATAACCTGCTTATGCTCTTCTAAATATGATTGAGCTACTGCCTGAGACTCATTGATAGCAGTCTGAACCCTATCACTAAACCATGCCTGTACGCCATAATGAAACAAGAGCACAGAAAAAAACGTCATTATTATAGTTGGTACAGCTACAAGAATACTAAAAATATAGACAAGCCTAATATGAAGGCTAGAACCAGCCACCCCTTTTTTCTTGTTGCTCCATACAACTATAATGCGCTTTGCGATTAAAAATACCAAAAGCAATAAAATTACGAGATCAATATTAAGCAGCCATATAACAAGATCAGGATTATCACCAAAAGGAGGGGATTTAGATAAGGCCGCATAAGTCATAAAACCGCTAATTATTGAAGATATAACCAGCAATATACCAGCCTTAGTTCGCCAAGAGCGATATTTAATACGCGGCAAAAACATGCCAGAAAAAGCATTTACCAACATTGATCTAACGCTAAAGCGATTTTCTGACTGTATTTCATTCAAAACATTATTCATTTTATATATTGGCTTATACTAGTTTTAGTATAACCTTATAACCTTGCTTGTTTGTGTTGCATTTTTACAACTACCGAAGCAAATATACAACATAATAATAAGGGCGATAAATAGATTATGAATAATAAAAGCATAAATTTCTACCTTATAATAGTTGCTGCTGGCAGTGGCTCTCGACTGTCGAGCTCTATCCCTAAGCAATATATAAAGATCAATGGAAAAACCATAATTCGGCACAGTTTAGATATTTTCTATTCAATGCCAAATTTAAAAAATACATATGTAGTTATAAACCCCAATCATCAAGAATTATATAATCAATCAGTTAAGGGACTAGATAATATAGAGTTTTGCGAAGGAGGAACAACAAGACAAGAAAGCGTATATAATGGGTTAAAAGCTATAAAATCTGCAAAAGATGATGATATTATCTTAATTCATGATGCAGCACGCCCTTTTATAAAAAAAGGCGAAATAAATAATCTTATTCAGGCCACTAAAGTGGCTAAAGCAGCAACATTAGCCGTAATGGTTGTCGATACTATGCGTCGTGGCGATAAAAATAATGTTGCACAAGAAAATGTTAAACGTGATAATTTGTGGGCAATACAAACTCCACAAGCGTTTAATTATGGATTAATTAAACAAGCACATGATATTTGCGATAAAAACAAGCAATATACCGATGATAGCGCAATTATTTCTGATATGGGAATAGATGTGAAACTAGTAAAAGGTAGCATGAAAAACTTTAAAATAACGACTAAAGAAGATTTGTACATGGCAGAACGACTCTTACCTACAAATGTAGTAACACGTACGGGACAAGGTTTTGACGTACATGCATTTGATAACAATATCAACGATGATGTTCAAAATATTAAACTCTGTGGAGTAGATATTGAATATAACCGTAAATTAAAAGGGCATTCAGATGCAGATGTGGGGTTACATGCCTTGACTGATGCTATATTAGGGGCTATCGCGGAAGGGGATATAGGGCTGCATTTTCCACCAAGCAATAATAATTTTAAAAATATGGATAGTGCTATATTTCTTGAACATGCAATAAAGCTACTGCGTGATAAGGGTGGCAAGATTATAAATGCAGATATAACCCTGATATGTGAAGAGCCAAAAATTGGTAAGTATCGTGGAAAAATTACAAAACGAGTAGCTAATATTCTAGAAGTTAGTGATAATTGCATAAATATTAAAGCTACTACTACAGAAAAACTTGGTTTTACAGGAAGGAAAGAAGGTATTGCCGCTCAAGCAATCGTTTCTATTAATATGAAAAGCGAAGAAACACAATGAAGATTAACTATAAAATTCCTGAGCAACTAGATCAAAAAGAACGCTATGTCTGGATAGCAAGCTGGTTTGGCTGTGGGTTTATAAATCCTGCACCGGGCACTTGGGGAAGCATAGGCGCGATACCATTTGGGGTTGCCATATTTGCCTTAAGTGGGGCTTATGGGCTTGGCTTTGCTGCTTTTATAATCACAATAATTGGTTTTTGGGCGGCTGATAAATTTGATAAAGCAATGGATGGCCATGACTCAAAAATGATTGTAATTGATGAAGTTGCAGGACAATGGATTGCACTTATTCCTGCGGCGTTAAATCCGATTTTGATTATTCTAGCTTTTATATTATTTAGATTTTTTGATATATTAAAACCATGGCCCATACGCGTAATTGATAAAAAATTAAAGGGCGCAGCAGGTGTTATGGGCGATGATATAATTGCTGGTATTCTTGTAACAATCATATTGGTAGCTATAGAGCCATTTATATAAGTTATACACATATATTGGGGATTAATCTATGGATAATCTTGTGGAAGAACTAAGCTATCTCCTACTAGAAAGGGAAGTTAGGATTGTTACTGCCGAAAGCTGCACTGGAGGTATGCTAAGCTCTACAATAACTGCGAGAGCTGGTTCTTCAAAGGTTTTTGAGCGGGGATTTGTTACCTATTCCAATCAATCTAAAGAAGATCTATTATCAGTACCCAAAAATATTATTGATAATTATGGCGCGGTTAGCTCTCAATGCGCCGAGTTTATGGTTTTAGGCGCTTTGGATAATTCAAAAGCAGATGTTGCCGTATCAATTACAGGCATTGCAGGCCCCGCAGGAGATGTTAAGAATAAGCCTGTTGGTCTAGTTTATATTGCCACTGGAATAAGGGGAAAAAACCCCGTAATAAATGAATGTAATTTCTCTGGAAATCGTCAGAAGATCAGAAAATCTGCTTGTGAAAAAGCTCTAACTCTTTTGATCAAGACTGTTATCTCCATATAAATCCTTTGCTCTTCCTTCAAACGCACTAACCATACGCCTTACAACTTCACTAAAAAATACACCCATAAGATTTTGCAATATTATATTTTTAAACTCAAAATCTACAAAGAAATCAATAGTGCACGATCCATCTTCCTCTTCTATAAATTTCCAATAATTAGATAGATATTTCATTGGTCCTGATAAATACTCAACATGAATATGAGATGGAGAATTAAGAGTAACTTTAGATCCGAATTTTTCTCTTATCATTTTATAACCAATAATAAGATCAGCATAAATAACATCATCATGCTGTTTTTTAATATGGCAAGACATACACCAAGGCAAGAAATCTGGATAACTGCTAACATCAGCAACTAGATCAAATAGCTGTTGAGGGGTATATGGTAAGTTGCGCTTTTCCGCGTGGGTCGTCATTTATATTCATTCCACTGCTACTGAGCTTATGCCATATCTTTTTTCACGAGCCTCTTTTAACTTTTTAAAATCATCACCTGCATGATGCGAAGATCGAGTAAGCGGAGTTGCGGAGACCATAAGAAAACCTTTAGCTCTAGCCATACTCTCAAGCTCTTTGAATTCATCGGGTGTCCACCATTTCATAACTGGAGCATGTTTAGAGGTAGGTTGTAAATATTGACCAATAGTAATAAAATCAATCCTAGCGGCTCGCATGTCGTCCATCACTTGCCCAACTTCTTCTTTAGTTTCACCAAGACCAACCATCATGCCTGATTTAGTGAATATTGAAGGGGAAACATCCTTTACCCTTTCCAGTAATCGCAACGATCTAAAATATCTTGCCCCAGGTCTTATAGTTGGATAAAGCCGCGGAACAGTTTCTAGATTATGATTAAATACATCAGGTTTTCCAGCTATTACATGATCTATATCTTCAATTCTACCTTTATAATCTCCAGGCAAAATTTCAATAGTTGTTTTAGGACTTTTTAATCTAATAGCTTGAATAGTCTTAACAAAGTGATCTGCCCCACCATCTTTTAGATCATCACGATCAACGGCAGTAACAACAACATGCTTGAGCCCCATTTTCATAACGGCAACGCCAACGCGTAAAGGCTCTAACTTATCAACCTTATCAGGCTTACCAGTGGCAATATTGCAAAAAGCACATGCTCTAGTGCATACTTCCCCTAATATCATAAAAGTTGCGTGTTTTTGCTGCCAGCATTCGCCAATATTAGGACAGCCCGCTTCCTCACAAACTGTTGTAAGTTTACCTTTACGCATTATATCCCTTGTTTGCGTAAAATTCTTCCCTTGTGGAGCAGGAACCCTTATCCAATCGGGCTTGCGCCCTGCTGGTCTATCGGGGTTTTTTTGTTTCTCTGGATGACGCTTTGCCTTATCTAACAATTTTGTATTATATGTCATAAAAAAATTCCTAATCAGCCTTTACCGGATTACCATAAATAATTTCCGTATCACAATCAGCTTTCTTTCCTTTGATTTTACCATCTACAAGAGTTAAAATGTCCGTACATACAGATAAAGATTTGAAATCCAGAAAAACCACACCCTTTCCCTTAATAAACCTCTTCATTCTTCCCTGAAATAAAGAAGTATATGAAACCTCTGCACTCACCTTATCATCAAGATACTTTATATTGGTCAATGTATGGCGTATTCGTGAATCATATAGTTCATAACTAATCTTCTTTTCACTTTCTATAAATTGATCCTTATTAATTGTAACTGCACGTGGCTTTCGATTTCCTCTATTAGTTTTTACAGTGCCAGTTAAGATGAAATCATCAGATGGATAATCTTGAATAAATTTGGCTATAACATTAATATCAGGCTTCTTACCTGTGTATATTTTCTCTATATATGCAAAATGATCTTCAATATCCAGTCCGGTTATATGATCCTGCATTTCACCATTTTCAGATACCTCTTTCACTGCATTAGCATAAGAGGGATAATACAAGATTATTAAAAATAGTAAAAAAGCTAAACGAAGCATAATACAATCATTCCTTTGGCTTTTCGCATAAACAAAAAACGCTAAGCCCAAATAACTTATTAATTTTGAACAGACTCATACACTCAACATCATGGATAGCAATCAGCGCTTTATTGAGCCAATCAGGATATAATTTAAGCTCACTTTTTGCTTCTAAATCCTGGTCGAATAAAGCGCGCTTGGTAAGACGTAGTGCCGCAACTGCTGGAAATAAAGAGCCAAAGAAATATTTACTATTTATAGGTATTAGCCCAGAGTCAACAACTGATTTTTCTATCATTTCAATATTATAACGTCGATAATGCTCTAAAAACATGTCATGTCCTGACCACATAAACTGGAACGCGGGAACAGTTATAAGGAGCTTTCCACCCGCTGGCATAGAGTCTGTATACTCCCTAATTAAAGCGACATCATCTAATACATGTTCAAGCACATCCATCATTAAGATTAGATCCTGCGTTGTTTTGTTCAATGACTTTACGAATTTAATCGGCTTACCGTTGTGGGTTTCATTAGATTCTTTATCATATCCTAGATCAACACAAACTGAACTTTGACAAATATCATAATCTAATAGTTGACGAGAAAATATACCAGAACCTGCGCCAACATCCAAAACCTCATCAACTTTAATACCATCAAGAAATTTGCGCATAGCACGCCCCTTAGAAACATAGTACCAATGTTCATTGATCTTATCACCAAGGATATCTTCTTCTTTTAAGTCCATTTAATGCTCCTTCACAAGCGAGCAAGATACGATAAAACCCTAGAAATGTATAGCTTTTCCATATGCAGACAATACACTTTCATGCATCATTTCTGATAAAGTCGGGTGTGGGAATATAGTATGCATTAATTCAACTTCAGTAGTTTCAAGAGTCTTAGCCACACTATATCCTTGAATCATTTCGGTTACTTCTGCTCCAATCATATGTGCACCGAGCAGCTCACCAGTTTTTTTATCAAAAATAGTCTTTACTAACCCCTCAGGTTCACCAAGAGCAATAGCCTTACCATTGCCAATAAACGGAAATCTTCCAACTTTGATTTTATATCCTTGCTCCTTGGCTTTTGCTTCTGTTAGACCAACAGAAGCTATTTGTGGATGACAATAAGTACAGCCTGGAATATTCAACTTATTAAGTGGGTGAACATCATTAACACCAGCAATTTTTTCAACACAAATAATGCCTTCATGTGAAGCCTTATGTGCAAGCCAAGGAGGAGCTGTAACATCACCAATAGCATAAACACCTTTTTCTGCTGTTTCTAGCCACTCATCAGTAACAATATGCCCACGATCTACCACAACCTTTGTGCTATCAAGACCAATATTCTCAATATTTGCAACGATGCCAACTGCGGATATAACAACATCAACTGTAATTTCCTTATTACCTTCAATAGTTTCTACACTCACCTTAACATTGGTTTTAGATTTATCTAGCCTTGTAACCTTGGCACCTGTCATAATTTTCATACCCTGCTTTTCAAAAGCCTTATGTGCAAGAGCTGATATTTCTTCATCTTCAACAGGAAGAATGCGATTCATAACTTCAACAACAGTAACTTCTACGCCCATAGAGCGGTAAAAGCTGGCAAATTCTATCCCTATTGCGCCAGAGCCAACAACAAGCAAAGACTTAGGCATTTCCTTAGGTGTCATCGCTTCTTTATACGTCCAAACCAATTTACCATCAGGCTCTAAATTCGGCAATTCACGCGCGCGAGCCCCCGTTGCGATAATTATATGACTAGCAGATAAAGTTTCTAATACCTTGCCATCTTTTTCTACTACAACCTTACCTGCACCTTTAATCTTGCCCCAGCCATCAAAAACACTAACTTTATTTTTCTTTAAAAGATGTTTGATACCGCCAGATAGTTGATTAGCAACGCCTCTTGAACGCTCAACTATTTTAGTAATATCAAAACTGAATTCCTTAGCAGATAAGCCAAATTCATCAAGCCTATGTAAGGTATGAAATATTTCACTTGAGCGCAACAATGCCTTAGTTGGAATACATCCCCAATTCAAGCATATTCCACCAAGGTGATTTGCCTCAATTAGAGCTGTTTTAAGTCCTAACTGAGCAGCGCGAATAGCAGCAACATACCCACCTGGACCACCACCTATTATAACTACATCAAAATTTTTATTACTCATAACCTTACCTTCTTGAATTTCTATCTTACTATCTTATAAGTCCATTTTATTGAATATTACGCTCCAAGAACATCATCAAGGAATTGCTCTACATGATTGATAGTTTCTGCCCTTAGTGGATCTTCTGGAAATTTTATAAACGCATCTTCTGGGCCAAACATTACTATAGGCTTGTTATACATAAGTGCCAAAGAAACTTCATTACGTGTTCCATGTGACCCCGGAAGAATAACTAAAGCCCTAGAAGTCATAACATTTACCAGATTACGGCTAAAAGGCATTGCATCATTTTGCGCTTTTGCACTTAATGGGGTAATCATCGGAACTTCTATGTAAGGGTTTGGGTATTCTTCTTTATCAAGTTTTTGTCCCTTATAATCAACTGCTGGCAGTATTCCGATTGCTACACCCTTGCGATCTTCAACATCAGTAAAACCTTTAGCTACAGCAGTCATAACGCCAGAACCTGCACCTGTAAGCAAATTGCACCCTCGATTAGCTATAAGCTTTCCAACAGGAAAAGCGTATTCTTCCCATGATTTTTCATGAGATCCCATAACACCGATTATAGGGTATCTATTTATTGCCATTTTTCTAAACCAACATGCTTACAGGGTTTTCAATATAACGCTTAAATACTTGTAAATATTCCGCGCCAACTGCACCATCAACGCATCTATGATCAACAGACAAAGTACAGTTCATAACGGTTTTAATTTCTACCTTGTCATTTATAACAACAGGACGCTGTTCTCCCGCTCCAATAGCCAAGATACACCCTTGGGGAGGGTTTATAATTGCTGCGAACTCCTTAACCCCAAACAT
>JALTAZ010000067.1 GCA_027075555.1 Micavibrio sp. | reverse complement strand
AAGCAATCAGTTCATCACGGCTTGCTCTAGAATATAGCTTATAAAGGCGCAAATTTTGATGTGCATCGGTTTCAGGCACATTAGCCCCAACAAAGCCCATATGGTCATAATATTCTGAAGCCCCAAGCTCATCTTTTGTTTGTCCTAATATATATATGCTATCACCTGCGGCTTTAGGAGCAATAGATATTGACTGCGCAATATCAGGAATAACTCCAATGCTAGAAACCAGTAAAGTAGGAGGCGCGGATACTTTAATAGGGTTGGCATTTTTATCATATCCCTTAAAGTCGTTGAACATACTGTCCTTACCAGAAATAAATGGCGTGCCATATTTGACTGCTATATTATATATGGTTTCAACAGCACGCTTTAACTGCCCCAATCTTTCAGGATCATCAGAAGAACACCAGCAAAAATTATCAAGCAAAGCTAGGTGATTAAAGTCAACTCCCGCAGCAACTGCATTACGTACAGCCATATCAAGGCCGGCGGCTGCCATAGCTTTTGTATCAATATCGCTATAGCGCGGGAATAAACCTTGTGATAGCACAACTCCTTTAGAAGAGCTCAAAACTGGTTTTGATATGCTGGTTTCGGCGTAAACTCTACCCTTGCCTTGCAGTGGACCTAAAACCGCAGAGCCTTGAACATTATGATCGTATTGAGTAGCAATAAATTCTTTAGAGCATATATTTAGCCTACTCATCATATCTATTAGGGTTTTCTCATAGCTTTTTGGCTCTTTTAGGCAAGGCTCAACGCTTCCACCTTTTGTAAAAGTTGTTTTGAGTGGAGTTTCTGGATTACCATCATGAAGGAAATTCATATCCAAATCCATTATTACTTGACCATTCCAACTTATTTTGGCTTTACCAGAATCTGTATATGTACCAATTTCTGTGGCCTCAACTCCGCGCTTGGCAAAAAATGATATGATCTTATCTACATTTTCAGGGGGAACTGCAAAGGTCATGCGCTCTTGGCTTTCAGATATCCATATTTCCCAAGGTGATAGCCCATGATATTTTAAGGGAACTTTTTCAAGCTCTAAATGAAAACCACCAGAACTTTCTGCCATTTCGCCAACTGATGAGGATAGACCGCCTGCACCATTATCGGTTATGGCATTGTACCACCCTTTATCGCGTATTTCTTTTACAATGGCATCGGACATTTTCTTTTGAGTTATAGGATCGCCTATTTGAACTGCAGTAGCTGGTGATCCTTCATCAAGAGCTACCGATGAAAATGTTGCGCCATGAATGCCATCTGCACCTACTCTACCGCCGGCAACTACTATTTTATCGCCCGCCCTGGCTTGTTTTTCATGACCTGCTTTACCGTTAATCTCTCTAGGAATTAGGCCAATAGTGCCAACAAAAACCAACGGTTTGCCTGCGAAACGATCATCAAAATATACAAATCCCGCTGGTGTTGGTATCCCAGAGCAATTACCTCCTGCCTCAACCCCCGCAATAACACCGTTCATAATGGTTTCAGGGGGAAGCAGCGCGTCTGTGCAGTTTTTATCGCGATAGTAATCAGGTTTTAATTTGGGATCAGCCAAGCAAAACCCATAGCGATTTATAACAGGTTTTGCACCTTGACCAAATCCTATACAGTCACGGTTTACGCCAACAATTCCAGTTATTGCCCCGCCAAAAGGATCAAGAGCAGAAGGAGAGTTATGCGTTTCAACTTTATCAGTAATTAGATATTCATCATCAAATATAATGCCACCAGCATTATCAGAAAATACTGATACGCAAATATCTTCATCGCCTCTGGCTTCGCGGATTTCTTTTGTAGCTCGCTTTATATAGTGCTTGTAAAGTCCGTCTTTAACCTTGTCTATTGGTGAAGCAAATATTGTGTGTTTGCAATGTTCTGACCATGTTTGTGCTAGAGTTTCAATTTCTATGTCAGTTGCTGGGCGTCCAATATTTTTAAAATATGCCTGTATAGCTTTCATATAGTTTAATGAAAGACCAAGAGGTCCTCTGTAAGAGCCATCTTTATTTCTAATACCGTATTTACCAAGATTTTCTAGCTCTTCATCACTTATATCAAGGTCAATTTTATCTATGGTTTTATAACTGTTTTCAAGACGAACTTCAGGGATAATAATATCCATACCCCCATCTTTTTTATATTGTTCATGACTTTTAATTGATATTCTATGAATTAACTTATTTGATATTTTTTCCGCAAGTTGCTCTATTTTTCTTTTATCTGCATTGGCTTTTATCAGGTATAGTCGCGATGAGTAGCACTGATTATCTGTATTATCGTCATTATCATTTACTGCTAGCGACAAAAGTTCGCTTGCGGTGTTACCTATGTTATCTGTAACACCAGGCAAAAATCCTATTTCAAGTGCCCAGTCAAAATTATCAGGTGTTTGATTTACCTTTTGAGTTATAGGATTAGCCAAACTTTGCATGAATTTTTTATTTTGAGAATGTTTACTTTTAGATGAGTAAACATCAACTGCTTGCACGCACGCATCAACATCAAGCGTTTTTAGTATTTTTTCTATATTTTTTGCCCGACCATCGTCTTTATGGGCTAGTATTTCTATTCTAGTATGCATATAATTTTTTCAAGTCGCTATTGATATTATTTTACGCGCAGATTAAATATTAGTCCGAGCTATATTTCAATACACTAAATTGCGTGAATCGTTTAAGCAGGTCAAAGAAAATTAAATAAATGCCAAAATTAACCATAAATGACATGGAAATAGAGGTCGAGACAGGGACTAGTATTTTACAAGCTGCTGAGCAGTTAGGTGTGGAAATCCCTAGATTCTGTTACCATGATAAGCTTTCAGTTCCGGCAAATTGTCGTATGTGCCTAGTTGAGATTGAAGGAGGTCCACCAAAACCAGCTGCCTCATGCGCCATGGCTTGTGGAGAGGGTATGGTTGTTAAGACCGAATCAGAGATGGTTAAAAAAGCTCGCAAAGGCGTTATGGAGATGTTGCTTATAAACCATCCGCTTGATTGTCCAATATGTGATCAGGGTGGGGAGTGTGACTTGCAGGATCAAGCTGTGGCTTATGGTTTTGATCGTTCTCGCTATCATGAGAATAAAAGGGCGGTTAAAGATAAGGACTTAGGACCCCTAATAGGCACTGTAATGACGCGCTGTATTAACTGCACGCGTTGCGTTCGTTTTGCAGAAGAAATTGCAGGAACTCCAGTTTTAGGGCAGTTTAATCGTGGTGAAGATGCAGAAATAGGTACCTTTATTGATGAGTTAGTCAACACTGAGCTGTCGGGCAATCTTATTGATGTTTGTCCTGTTGGTGCACTTACCTCAAAGCCTTATCAATATAAAGCAAGAAGTTGGGAGCTTGCCAAGACGGAAAGCATAGATGTGCATGATGCACTTGGCTGCAATATTCGTATTGATTCGCGCGGACGTGAAGTTATGAGAATAGTTCCACGTCTTAATGAAGATATAAATGAAGAATGGATAGATGATCGTTCTCGTTTTTCCTATGATGGGTTGGCTCACAATAGAATTGACCGACCCTATGTAAGAGATGAAG
>JALTAZ010000066.1 GCA_027075555.1 Micavibrio sp. | reverse complement strand
CCCCCCCCCCCTGTGCCCGCCAGGGCGTTGGGGCACGGCGTTGGCGCACACATACACGCCTGCGCGCCTACGCGCTTACACTCCTACACGCTTACACGCTTACACGCTTACACGCCTGCGCGCCTACACGCCTACACGCTTACACGCCTACACGCCTACGCGCCTACACGCCTACACGCCTACGCGCTTACACGCTTACACGCTTACACGCTTACACGCCTGCGCGCTTACACGCTTACACGCTTACACGCCTGCGCGCTTACACGCTTACACGCTTACACGCTAGCGCTTGATGCTGCGCGCATACTCGATGCCACGCGCGCATATACGCTAGCTGTCACATAATCGCACATGTTCCACGTGAAACATTAGTATATTAGCATATTATTGTACGCTGAAACGCGCTGAGACGCACATTGGTGCGTTTTTTGCTTGCATGCATAGTGTGTGCCATGGTGCGCATCGATCGGCGCGTAGGCACAGTCTGGGGGCGCGGATAATAAAATCTTATTAGCGCATAAAAAATTATTAGTGTTATTCGATTATGATATTTGCCAGCATGGATGCATGTATACACGCTTCGCCCCCGCCATCCGCGTCCCCGTGTTTCACGGGATCGCGGCCTATCGCCAGACCGGTCGGTCTGTAGACGCGCTCATGCATCGCGTCTATAAGATCGACGGCCTGCGCGCGGGCGAAGAAATTTGTGGGGCCGATCGGCCAATCGGGCCGATTGGCCTTGTTCTTTTGGCCGATGTCTCGGCAGTCTTTTTGGGAGACTGCTGGAGCGATATCGGCTACCAGGGTCAGCGCTTCCCGACGTCCTATGATGTCGGGTATTTGACGCACGCTGACCCGGCACAGTACTATCGCGCGAGTCTCGCGCTGGGCGCTATTCGCGCCTGCCACGACTCGCGTGAGTATCTGGAGGCATTTGCCGCATACCCCGAGATTTGTGGCGTTTTTATCAAGGGGTATGCGGCAGAGGACACTATCTACCGCGCGACCGCTGATCGCATCGCGCGGGAGTACAGCGTCCCCGTGCACGTCGTTGAGACTGGCACAAGTATTGCTAAGGTGAGCAATATTCATGCCAGCGAAATATTCGACGACGTGCACGATATGCTGGCGTTTCGCCAGAATTTGGCGCGCTTTTTGCGTGGGGAGCATTGTCATTCGCTCACGCAAGAAATGTGCCAAAAACTGGGCATTCATGCCCGGGAAAATCAATGGAGCGAATAAGTATTATATTTTTTATGGGAATTTGATGGGAATTAGACTTATACTAAGACTAAATGCGCGTTAGGCGCAATAAAAACCCACCCCCGGCACCATGCCGGGGGTGGGGTGGGCGCAGGGGGTTATTCTTCCCCCTGCGCCCACCAGAGGTGCTGCCATGCCGTCCCCAGCAGTTCGCTGGGAGACGGAGCGCTGCTGGGAAGCTGGGCGGCGTGATCGACCGCCCAAAGAAGGTATTCCCGGAGATCTTGAAGATCTCCGGGGTTGGTCTTTTCGACCTGGACGATAAAATCGTCCAGGTCATCGTTATTCCCGGGTGAGTAATTCGCCCGGGACGAACATTCGGCGATGAGCCCTTCAAAGAGATTGATCACCTCTTCTTTAATGTCCATTGCCTTTCCTCCGTTGGTTCCCTACATTGGCCATTCTAAGATAACACAAATTGAACTCATGTAAACACTAAAAATACTTATGCCACCATAACCGCGCCTTATACCCACGCTAGCCACCATGCAAAACGCATACCGGCACGCATTATGCATACATACACATAACGTGCCAATTAGCATATGCTAATATAATTATATGGCTATATTAGAACATAATAATATTAGCATATTAGCATATCGCCATATGGCTATATTAGCATGTAATAATATTAGCATATAGGCCAATCAGCATATGCTTATATGGCCAATCATGCGCGTGTTGCTACGCAATCAGGCCAATCACGAGCTAATCATACGCTAATCATGCACTAATCACGCATAAATCAGGCCAATCACGCGCCTAAAGGCGCATGTTGCTACGCAATCACGCGCTAATCACGCGCTGGCTGGCGCATGTTGCTAGCGCAATAACCAATCTTTGCTTTTTCGCGCATAACGCGCAATCAGGCACTAATAACGCAAAAATAATAAATTTATCGCGCTGAAAGGTGCATTCTTATGCGATTTTGCGTAGTCCAAAAACTAAAGCTAAAAATTTATCAGGTAAGTTTTTTCGTATATAGGAAACTTGCGTTTTTCGATATTGTTGCTCATAGTGCATTAGGCGCATATAGCGAAAAATAACAAGAAAATGCAAGCTAATACGGCTAGAAGCCGCATTATTGCTAGGTTTCTGGCGCGCAAAAATCTAAATTTAGGCCGATTTTTGGCCGATTTTTGGGGGAATTTTGGGCGATTGGGCGGGGGAGTGTGCGAGTATTAGTTTTCCTATATATAGGAAAATTATTATATTAGTATATGGTGATATTGCGGGCACGACAAAACACCCCCATGCCCGACTACTGGGCATGGGGGCGCGCCCACTGGTGGCCTAGTATGGCCACCAGTGCGGGGGCCGATGGCGCTCCCGGACTTCGTCCGGGAATAGCAGGCCGTTCGGGGTGAGGTAATAAACTTCCCCCCGGGCAGGCCAATCAGCGGGCTGAATCCAGCCCGCTGAGGGCTCAGGATGCGGGACCGGACCAATCAGGTCCCGCATCAGCCAAGCCCGGACGGGCCAGCGATTGAGCCCGTCCAGCTCGAACACTCGCCACCTGGCGGAAGTCTGCCCGGTGGCGAAGACGGGGGTGCGGGGAGGCCTGCCGACCGGCAGGCCAAGCATGGCCGGGGTCGAGTAGTCGGCCCATTCTACTAAGGCCGACCGCCGGTCGCCGGCCAGTTCGCCCGCCCAAGCGGGCAAAAAGGCCAGGCGGAAGGCGAGCTCGCCGACGCCACAGGGGTTGGTAACGAGAATGGTGGGGCAGGATTGCCCCTCGCTAATGATGACCAAATGCTTTGCTTTACTAGGAATAATAACCATCGCTAAATCCTCCATAACTAGTTTCCAACAACGGCAAGCCTACTATAACACACTAACACCACCTGTAAACACTAAAATTCCTTATGCCACCATAACCAAATCCTATTCCCCGCTAGCGCTACAACCCGCATTATTACTGGCACACTATGTGCTTATATGCACTAACCATGCCACCATAACTACCATATATAGCGCTATCTAATATACTAATGCACTATATCTTGTGTCCTAATATATAATGAATTGCAAATAGTATGCCAAAATATGGCGTGACAATTTTTGTCAGTTTGTGACAATTTTTGTCAGTCCAAAAAATTTGTGCAAAAATTCCCAAAAAATGTGTGCATATACACACAAAATTTGTGTATTTACAAAAAAATGACATTTATGACGTTATAAGATGGCGTGATGTGAATTTGAGTCTAAATTCTCATATAATAATATTAAAATTTAATTATATTACTATTTTCTAATGCTTTAATATTAGCATATAGCAATATTAGAATGTATGAATATTAGAAAGTAATAATATTATAATATAATTACATAACAATATAATAATATTAGACAATCAGCATATTCTTATATGACAATCAGGTGAATCAGGAATATAATTAAATACTAATATTAGAATGCAATCATGTGCTAATCATGTGTAAATCATGCATAAATCATACATAAATTAGACGTTAATCATGTATAAATCATGTATGAATCATGTGTAACTCAGAATATAATTAAATTCTAATAATCAAAACCAAAAAAACTCCCCCATTGGTGATAATGGGGGAGATTGTTTTATTTTATATGTTCTTGTTCTTTTAGGACGCCTTTTATGAAAGCATCGCGCGCTTGTTCTACGGAAATAGTTGGGATAATATCATCCCAAAAACCGTAGGCCAGTTCATGGTCAAAATATTCGACCATTTCCTTGATTGTCGAAAAATTGGCGCCGAAGCGTACAACGGCGCGGCCAGCTTCCATAGCGGCGATGACAGCATCAGAAATAACAGTATTTTTATCCATGTTTATATCCTCCGTTAATTAGTTTCCATGATTGGCAATCCTACTATAGGCAATCTTATGGCCGATGTAAACACTAAAAATAATTATAGCTACATAAAATTTTATAATGAATTAGCGTCTTTCCCCCCATATATAAAAGAATTGCAATAGCTATACTAATGCGTAACCATAAATAAATTTAATTGCAATCATAAAAATTTTTAGTTGTATTATGCTAGCAGTCTTTGCTAGTCTTTAGGCCGTAGGATGAGCAAACAATAAATGGAGGATTGAGTTATGTATAAGATTCTTACTTATACCGTAGGAAAAGGGTTTGTTGTCTATTATACAGACAATAAGAAAAAAGCCATGGACTTTTATAAGTCCTTGGTTTGCAGGGTTAATTCGGCAGAATTTATTTCTGACCGAATTGCTAAGAAATACGCCAGCGTCAGGCATGAAAAAATCGCTTGACACGGCGTTATTTTTTAGTCTAACTTGAAAATGCCAATCACCGAAAAGGAGAATCAGGCAATGAAAGAAAATACTATCGTCAATGATATTGTTGAACATGTTGTCAACATGATCAATCAGGGCGGTTATTTCGGCGAAAAGCCGAAACAATCAGACATTGCCCGCTATCTTGAGCAAGCTGATGGGTCAGCATGCAGTTTGCCGCTAGACTATAATCTTTTTTCTTATAAACACTTCGAAACTTATATCCCAGTTCACCTGGAATCTATCGACAAATTTCTACAGGACTTTGAAAACGCAACAGGAGAAGGGTTTGTCGTACATTCTTTAGGGGAATTGTTGTGGTCTGCAATTGAATGGTACGCCAACGAATTGGCGCATGATTTAGAATTTTATGATCGTTTGGAAAAGGAAACCGGTGTTGCAATCGAACGTGACGCCGAATAACCTTATAACGCTAGGGGAAAATGATTCCCCTAGTGGATAATCAATCAACACAAAAAGGGTTAGAATCATGGCAAAATATATTATTAAAGTAGCTTATGCGAACAATCATGGCAATCTTGCCTGGAAAATTTACGGACAAGCAAGAACGCCAATTGGCGCATGGCGCGTATGGAAAAAGGCGCACAATCCTATAGACCTTTTTCCTGCTAATGGCCCTAGGATCAAAATTGGAACTGCGTATGTTACGCGTGATGATGGAAAAATTTTCAGTTCTTTTGATATGGGTTTGATTCACCGACAAAACGACGCGCACTTAATCTTATCTTAAATAGTAACCCATGGGAGAAAGTTCTCCCATGGGTTTAGTTTTATGGGGGAATAATATCATGGCCATTTACCAAATTATCGACATAAAAATTCCAGGAACATACCCAAAACCTTATAAAATTGAGGCAAAAAATCTTACGCATGCAAAAAGAATTGCAAACATGAACCAAAATAATCTGAATTCGACTATTATCATATTATCAGAAACAGGAATAGGACTAGCAAAAAAGAAAAACGACAAATGGGGATCATTAACGTTTAATACTGATCCATCCTTTGTTTAATGATTAATGGGAGGAATACCATCATGGATATTTTCGCCGAATTGCACACTCTCGATGCCGTTGTTGATGCCATTAACACTCTTAATAATGGCGGGGTTATTATGTATTTTGGCGGGTACTATATGGGCGAAGCCGAAGATTTAGCCGCACAATATATTTTACGTGATTCAGAAGAATATATTACTCAATCAGGAACTGATTATATAGAATCAGAATTGGAATTTTTAGCAGAAAATGGCGCACAATTCGACTATGAAAAAGCTTACAATAAAGCTGTGAAACTTGCCATTGAAAACGGATATATTGAACAAATTAGCGCGTAATGCTAAGGGAGTAAGAACATGAACATTGAACTGCATAACAATCAAGTAATGATTGGCGAATCAGAAGATTCTAATATTATCGCTGAATATGATAGAAATAAATGGATTATTACGTTTGTTCAAATCGACGGCATACCAGAATATTCTTGTGCCGCAAGATTCAGTACCAGAATCTTATCAGACAAAGAGCTAATAGAAAAGGCAAATGTACTAAAATCGGTATGGGAATATTTAGAATTAAATGAAGCTGATGGCCCTATTTCCTGGAATGATGAAGCTATACAATCAATTGTCAATAAATTGACACTAGAAAAACACGGACAAACTAAATTGGATTTATAGTTTTATAATCAATTTTTGTTTGTAATACGACCTATTCCTTTACTGTTATAAAATTCCCAAAATGGGTACATTTGTTAAACCGCTAATTATGAAGGAACTGGTTATGGAAACCATGCAATCTATTACTAATATCGCCGCTAATATTATCCGAAACAAGAAACCTACGAAAAAAGAATGCTTTGGTATTATTGAAAAGGCTGTACAATCAGGCAATTCATTGTCTGGCTACGATTTAGCTAAACTGTATGCATATTTCATGCCAAATCTACCCAAAAAAGCAAAATCAATTGAAGAATGGGTAGCAAAAGCATTACCCAAAAAGCACGACGATAGACTGTGGACGAATTATATCCAAGTATCACAAACATTTAGTGTAATGTTTGCGACTAATGGGCATCGTTTGCATGTAAAAAGGAATCCGAGTATTGATCCTGGAGCATATGATAAAGCATATAACAAGATAACGAATGATTATGCTATTTTCAATTTAGGAAATAGCACATTTAACGATATTATTAATAAAACTTATGCAAATGAAAGAACTTTTTATGTGCATGAATTGGATGTTGTTACTGTAGACAAATATCATGCATATAAATTTAAATTTGGACTGTACTTGAATAAGCAATACTTGGACGAAGCATTGAACGGAGAATCAAAATTCAAAATTGAATACAACGACAATGAATCACAAGTAAAAATCACGACTGATTTTCTGGAGAGCAATACTGCATTTGCAATTATCATGCCAATTAGAGGGCCAGAAAACGTATAATTGGACTAATGTTAGGGGAATGTTGCATTCCCCTAACGTATCATTAAACGATTAAGGGGAAAATAATTATGTCTGATAATTTGACGAAATACCCTGAACCTGTAACCGAAGAACCTAACTTGTAACAACTAAAAGAATGGGTTTATGGTAGTGTCTAGGAAGCGGCCGATGGGTGTATTGTAGAACCTAATGGAATATGCGAACATGGGTATCCATCTTGGTTATTGTACCTTGGAATGATTTAATAGGGGAATCATCAAATGAAAATCGAAAGCAAAATCAATGCTGTTTCTAATGTATGGAATCAAATTATAAATAACCCATTTCTTAAATGGGAAAACCTTTCAGTTTCACAAAAAGAAATAATCATAAAAGAATTTGATGAATATGATGATATTTCTTATGATACAATCAAACTAAAGCTGGCGCTATTTGTTATGGGTATATTATGTTAAAGAAAATAATTGAATATTTAACACAACAAAAGGAAAAGACAATGCAAAAGGATAATAATTTTATTGATCAAATCATTAAACGAAACTATTTCCTCGCGATAATGCAGGATTTAAATCAGGCAGAAATAAACCTATTAACAGCATTTGGCGTTGAAATTCTTCCATATCTTGATATTGAAAAACTATCAAAAGATAAGATTGAAGAATCAGACTATAAAATCATTAAAAGAAAGATTGATCAAATTAATAGCTTAATATTGCAAAACAACATTGCGGTAGCAAATGGAACGAAACAAGCTATCAACTAAAACAATCAAAATATATTTGGTAAGCCGGACCATTTCCGGCTTTTTTTATGCCCGCAAGTAGCGCTATAAAAGCATCAGCTAAATGTTCATTCTTATTAAGTATTTTATTACCATTTAATATAAAAGGAAAATCAGGATAATGTTGTCTTACAAACTTAATCGAATCAGATTTACTTGCATTTTTTATGCCAATATATGTTTTTATATCATTTGGCGTAACTGGAATAATTGGCTTATTAAAACATGCTAACATACTAATAGACGCTGCATAAGAAACCATTGCACGACTAGATTGTGAACCGATAGGAAACTCTGCAATAATCAAATCATGCTTATCTATAATAGGTTTTAAGTTAGTATAAATAAAATTTATACGCTTATAATCATCAATTGATTTAGGTTTTATTTTTTCTGATTCAGTTACTATTAACCTTGCATAATTTATTTTTATATCATTATCAAAATAATCAACAGAAACAACCCCAGTATTTCTTAATGCAGGATCAATGCCAACAATTTTAACCACCTGAGACGGGTTCTGAGACGTTTTTTTGTTATTACCCATTCAACCTATTATAGAAAGTAAAAAATGCCTGTATGATGCTCTCAAAGCGCTACAGCGTAATACATTCTATTTCACCATTATTATTACTATAATAAATATTACTAATATTAGCATGTTCTAATGCGAGCATGCAGGAATCGCAAGGTTTTGCTAAACGCAATTCCCCTTTATTGTTTACCCTAATTACGTAAATAGAATGCGGTTTTTGTCGGCATTTGACTAATGCCGATATTTCAGCATGTAAGTATATCCTTTTTTCATTGCCTGTCTTTTTTGCATATAGATATTGTTGCGGATGAGTTTTTCTTATATTAGTGCCTGTAGCAATAACCTTACCCTTTTTATTAATTATTACTGCACCAATCTTATGTCGAAAAGGGGATTTACTTGCTAAATAAACTGCTTTTATAATATATGCATCCATAATTTATATTCCAGTATCCTAGGTTAAGTATTAATTATACCAAATATAAGGAACAAAACTCAATATAAATGTAAGTTATTGAAAAATAAATAAATAAAAATTTGCAAAAACCCATTGACTTTTGGTTCAACATTAGCTAAAATATGATCATTCCCAGTTGGGAATAGTTGATTGTTTTAACAACAAAGGAGTAGAGAAAATGAGTAACCTTGTCAAGATTGAAAACAATAAGGTTGGTCCCGTTTCCCGTATTCCTGAAAAGGGAACAGTCGCATATGCGGTTTGGAAGTGTCTCATAAGGGATCGTGGTTGCACCCTAAACGAAGCGGCTGCGGCTGCAAAACGCGCAGGGTCTTCTAGCAAAAATCCCGCACAGTATGTGCGTATAGTAATGACTAAACTACGTAAGTATGGGTGGGAAATTACCCTTACTGTAAAGGGAAACAAGCGTCGTTACAAAGCTGAACCGCTATACCCGACTGTGCAAATCAAACATGGCCGTCCGCATGGTTCAAAGAACCGTCCCCGTCCTTCTATTGAGGAAACACAGCAAGTAGCACAAAAAGCTGCTAAGGCAGAAACAACAAAAAAGACTCGTCGCAAGGCTTCTAAGAAAGCGGAACAGCCTGTTGCAGCCTAATCCATAAAGGCGCGTGTAATTTTACATGCGCCTTTTTCTATATTGTTAGGATAAGAAGTGTATGTATTTTATTAAAATATTATCATACATTTATATAAGTATATTAACTGGGCTCGGAATAATCATATTTTATTCTATGCAGGATTATCTAAATATGGTAGCAAGTCTTACGTCTTTTATTATTATTATTAGCACACTAATAAAGGAAATCTAACCATGTTAAACGTTATCAAAAACATTATTTATTTCATATTTATTGTTATTGTAATCTTATTAGGATCAATTTTATTATCAGTATTTATTTTATCCTATGGCCCTGTAATTTTAAATGTTATGCTAAACAATCCAATCATACTGTTTGTAATAATGTGTATTATTGGAATTATAATTGGAATAGTAAAAGAGTCATCAAAGTAATTTAATCAAAAAGGAAGAATCAGTTATGCATAAAACTCAATGTAATATTATTGCTACTGAATATAAGGGAAAACGCTTCAGACATGTTCCAGGTAATCATTATCATGATGTTAATGTATTCATTTATAATCAAGGAAAAAATTATCGTGTAAAAATTAAAGAAGTTGGGGGTCAGCACAAGGATATGATGAAGAACATGGGTATAAAGAAGTTATTGCAATTAACGATAATCTAAATGATGCAATTAAAATTGCTATGAAAAGAGTAGAAAAGACAGGAAACAATCAAGAATATCTAATACAGGCAGTTTCTTATGCTAAACATAGTATTCCTAATCAATATATAAATTAAACAGAGGGTATAATCATGAAATTATATAATCCATTTAAACCTCATATTGTAACTGATGGTAAATATTATTATGTAAGAAAATTAACATCCATAGGATGGGGCTTCTTAGATAGAAGAAATCCAGATGATTTTTGGTTTGTTCCTCGTTTTATAAGCAAATATTGCAATTTAGACACAAAAGAAGATGCAAGATCGCTAATAAAAAAGCATTATCAATTAAAACAAAACCCAGTATACAAATTTGTAGAGAAATAATACTATAATTGGAGTTTGTTATGAATAAAGCACAAGTACTAGGCGAATTTTTAAATGAATTAACTTTATCTGTTTTTTATAATGACAAAGACGGATATCATTATATTGCTATAGAAATTCCAACATGGACATATGATCGAGCCTTATTTAAACACGGCATAAGTATATATATAAAAACAACAAATGGAAATAATAGCCTAATACAAAAAGCTATTAACCATATTGTAAATATATATGAATGTGGTACTTTGTTGTTACTCAACCAGGATATAAAAAAATTTATTGTAAAAGGACTAAATGATTATATCCTGTTAATTAACATTGACAATGCAATCAAATCAGAAGAAAAAAGACTAACTATCGAAACAATCTGTAAAGAAATAGACATTGATTTTGATAAATTAAAAGAAGAAATAAAAAATAAAAACAAATAATCCTAATAAAGGTCGGGATAATCTCCCGACCTTTTTATTCATCATTTGCTAGTTTACTAATATAATCCTCTAATGTAATGTCTTTTTCGTCCTTTTTACGTTTTCTAACGCCTATCGTTTTGCCAAGAACGGTTTGTGTTCTAACCAAAACGATGTACCTATCGAAATCAAAATTTTCAAAATCATAAATCATTGCGGTTTCCATATTGTTTGCGATCAAGGATAAATTGGCCATTCTACGCGCTAACTCAGACTCAATAAATGAAGCATTTATCTCTCCGCCCAAATCATTCATTATTTCCTCGTATGCTTTTTTCACATAACGATGAATAGACTGGTTTTTCTTTTCCATTTCTTTAATAGCATTCAATTCTTCTGCCGTTTCCTCTACAAGCTCACGAACCTTGCTAGGATCATATAATAACTCTTTAGCATCACGTTCATATTTTTTTTGGAAAGCGCTCTTTTTTTCTTTTATATCCTTTTTATATTTTTTATCAAACATAAATCATACCTATGAAGATCATCAAAATTTTTTATTTGAATCTTATACCGTCTATTGTATAATCAACCATATAAAGTCCAAACAATATGTACATGGAATAGTATGATAAATAAAATATGCTTAAATGACGAATGCAAAATAAAATGGAAATGTCCATATTATAAAACAAAATATGAATCAATATTATTAATAAATATAGTAAGAATAACACACAAAAACTGTTTTATAAAGGAGGATGTTATTAAATGTTTATGAAAATTGCCATACTTTTATTATATTTTCAACCAAACTACATATTGACCCTAGACGAGTATTGCTTGTCATTAAATATCTATTTTGAGGCAAGGGGAGAACCTTATATTGGAAAATTAGCAGTAGCAGAAGTAACCACAAGACGTGTATATAAGAAAAAATGGGGAAATGATTATTGTGAAGTAATTTTTAGTAATAAACAATTCTCTTGGACTAATAATAATTTATTCAAACAATATGAAGTTGACAAAAAAGCCTGGACAGAAGCTCAAAAGGTTGCTAGGATGTATTATGAACTATATAAACAGAAAGAAAATACAAGCATCGTACCGGGGGCATGTTATTATCACGCAGATTATGTGAATCCATATTGGGCTAAAAGATTTATAAAAGTAAGGCAAATAGATAACCACGTTTTCTATAAAAGCATGGAATGTTGACAAAGAAAACTGCTTAAATTTAAACTTTGGAGGAGTGTCGAAATAAATATATACAAAAGATTCAAAATCTTTCGGCTAAAAAGCCTTGCGGGTTCAAGTCCCGCATCCCCTATCAATAAACAATTGAATAATAATACTTTATTGCTAAAACTTAAACCACAAACTAAAGAGGAAAGATAAATGAAATTTGTTAATTTAACTCCCCACACAATCAATATCAAAACACCTGATAGTACAATTACAATTCCACCTAGTGGAAAAGTTGCCCGCGTTAATATGCTTGAAAAAGAAAACATGCCTATACAAATTCAAGGCAATAGTATCCCAGTGATTTCACGATCACCTGTTGGTATTGATAACTTACCAAAACCAAAAGATGGTACTATTTACTTGGTATCATCTATTGTACTTGACAATTTACAGGAAAATCGGAATGATGTTTTCGCACCAGATACAGGTATTACTGCAATCAGAAATGAAAAAGGACAAATCACCGCTGTTACGCGCCTAGTATGTAAAGGAGCCTAAAATGTATGATTATCAATACACACAAACTCAATATTATTCATATAGTATTTTAGATAAACTAAGAGAACTATTAAATTTTAATAATGAGAATAATCAATTTGAAGAGCCTCATATTTGTATTACGGTAGATGGAAAATACTACATTAGAAAATATAACAAGATAGACAATAAATACTATTATTTAAGTAATAATTTTAGTATGTATCATTGGAACAGCCTTCCATTTAAGACGTTATTGTTTGATAAATATGAAAAAGCTATAGACGCATTAAAGCTATCTTTAGACAATTTTGTTATTGCATTTGCAAGCGATATAGAGTAAAATATAAACTAGCCTCCATAGCTCAGATGGTAGAGCAACCGGCTTTTAACCGGTGGGGCGAAGGTTCGAATCCTTCTGGGGGCACCAAGTTATGGCGTGAAACTGGTCGTGATTCACGGTGTTGAAGTGGCGAGGGGAGCCGTAAGTCGCAATAGCGCAGGTGGTGGGCTGCATAGCAGCACGCGCCGGCTTCGCCGACATCGGGCACATAAAGCTGCCTGGCCAGTGGATCGCCACCATTTTAGGGCCTGTAGCTCAACAGGTAGAGCAAGCGACTCATAATCGCCAGGTTCCAGGTTCAAGTCCTGGCAGGCCCACCAATTTATTAATACTAACGCAGGAGGTAATTATGTTTTATACGTTTAAGCAAAATAATTCATATGGAATTTTTGAATACGAAGAAAACAAATATTCTATAATAACAATCATTGAAGCAAATAACAAAAAAGAAGCTATCAAAAAGGCAAAAGAGCTTGGTATTTATTTTGATGGTGTAGATAAAGGAATTGATTGCCCTTGCTGTGATGATAGATGGTATAATGATCCTGAAGTAAATGATGAACCAAAAATTTATAAAAGATCGCCAAAAGATTTTCTAAAAGAAGCAATCAAAGGTTTATATTTTGATGACAAGCCAAACGTAATCATTCATTATAAAAATGGAGGAATTGAAACGTTATGAAAAAAGAAGTCTGCGCATGTAAAGCATATAATTTTCCACATAGGCCAGGAGGTGGAAAATGCTATGATCCTGGAGAAGAACCTACCAGTTGTAATGAGTGTAGATGGTATGTACAAGAATACTATGGATCACCTGAAAAATCACATCCTGGATACTGTGATCATCCAGAACAATGTCCATG
>JALTAZ010000065.1 GCA_027075555.1 Micavibrio sp. | reverse complement strand
TGGATAAGGGATTATCGCACCAATCAACCCCCACATGCTGATAGCGACTTACCAATCAATGAACTGCAAGCAGAATTGTCAAAATTAAAGCGTGAGAACAAGGTTCTTCGTGATGAAAGTGATTTGTTAAAAAAGGCCACAGCCTTCTTCGCGAGCCAAAAGTATGAAATGGTGGGCCTGGCCGGACTTGAACCGGCACGTCCATACGGACAACAGATTTTAAGTCTGCAGCGTCTACCATTCCGCCACAGGCCCATATCTTAGCTAATCAAGGTTAACAGGATCTATCACTCTTTTTTACCTGATCTTAACTTAATAAGTCTCTGCGACACCTTAGCAATAGCTAATTTTTATTTCTGCTCTCTAAATAATAGTTATTTAGCATTTGGTCAATAGAAGATTAGTAATGACTGTGTATTGATATATTTTGAGGGCATGAAGTATATATCTATATAAATATCTATGTAAATAATGTGTAATGCTATGACCTGTCTTCTATAATTCACTTCAGTTTGTGTATCGTATTTTGGATGCTATATGTATAAAAAACAAAAGTTATGTTATGGAGCGATCTATGGTTGCTTAACTTTAAATTTATAATTAACACTAAATATGGGGGTATTATACTAACAATCCGTAACAAATTTATGTTGAAAGATATAATCTTCCTGCGCGCCACAAAAAACGTTGGCTGAACGATAATTTATAACCATCAGATCAAATCATGATTTTTACACTTTACTAAGTGAGAATGCTCGCGTAAACCTCTACTAGATTACGACCGGAGATTTATTTCACGTTAAATTTTTTCTTGATGCCATAGGGGTTTATCAATTAAGGGGGTTGAAGGGGTTGCTCTATCCTGTTTAGCTATAATTCCAGATAGATACGCATCTCTGCCTGCCTTAACCGCTTGTGCAAATGCTCCTGCCATAATTGCTGGATCACCTGCTTTTGCTACGGCGGTATTGAGAAGCACCGCATCATATCCCATTTCCATTGCGGCGCTTGCATGAGAGGGTGCTCCAAGACCTGCGTCAATAACTAATATTTTATCTGGAAAACGCTCTCTTAGTTGTTTAAGCGCATAAATATTATTAAGTCCACGGCCAGAGCCAATAGGCGCGCCCCAAGGCATTAAGATATTGCATCCTAAATCAACGAGTTTTTGCGCTAGTACTAAGTCATCTGTCATATAGGGATATACTTCAAATCCTAGTTTAATCAGCTTTTGAGCAGCTTCTAAAAGCCCATAAATATCGGGTTGTAATGTGTAATCATCGCCTATCACTTCTAGCTTTATGCGATTTGTTTCGAATATTTCACGTGCCATTTGAGCGGTTGTAACTGCTTCGTCAACACCATAACATCCCGCAGTATTAGGCAGCACAGGAATATTAAAATCTTTTATTATATTCCAAAATGCTTGTCCCTTACCCGCAACGTTCTCACGGCGCAGTGATACAGTAATAAGACCTGGTTGTGCGGCTTTTATGCTTTTTCTTAAAATCTCTGGGGAAGGGTATGCTGCTGTTCCTAAAAACAAGCGCGATGATATTTCACTTTCATCAATTTGCCACTTATCGCTCATTATTATCCCCCTTGCATTGGTGCAACAATTTCAATGTTATCTTTATCTTGTAAAATATAGTCACTGTGCCTTTCGCGGGGTATGAATTTTCTATTAACGGCTACGGCTACTAATTTATCACCATAACCTTTGCACATAAGCAAGTTGGAAATGCTAATTCTGCCTTCAACCTCAAGCGCATTTCCGTTTAAGATTATTTGCATTTTCTTTATTATCCTTAATAAATAAATGATTGAATTCATAAGGCTGCCTTGTGATTATGCTTACCACACAATTTGCCATTATTGGTGAGAAAAGAAAACCATGCCGGAATAGGCCGTTACAAATAATCATGTTTTTTGATACGTGAATTTGTGGCATATTATCAGGATAGCTTGGCCTAATTCCTGCTCTAGTTTCTATTATCTGTGCATCACTAAAACTCGGGTGAATGGAATATAGTGCACTCATAAGCTCCATGCTAGAGCGCAGCGAGGTATTACTGTTTTCTTCTGTTTCAATAATTGTTGCGCCAATTAGGAATATATTATTGTCGCGCGGTACAATATATAGCGGATAGCGCGGATGCATAAGGCGCAGTAAATGCGTTAAATTAAATTCGGGATTGTACACTATTAAAGTTTCTCCCTTTACCCCACGTAAATTTGCAATATCACTCTTTGCCCCCATACCGCGGCAATCTATTATCCAATCGGACATATGTTTTTCTTCTTTAATATCAATATGCTTAACTTTTTTATTTTTTATATTATTGAGCAAGGCTGGCATTGCTTTTTTAGGGTTGAGATGTGCTTCACCCTTTATATGTAATCCTTTACAGAATTTACTTATGTTAAGTTGAGGCTCAAGTCTTGTTATAGCTTGTCGGCCAATTGATTGCCATTGATCATCGTTATTGGGAAGGATTGATCTAAAGCGCTCTAAAATGTAGTGATCTGAATTATGAGCTATGATCAAACTACCATTATTTGTAAATTCAAAGCAATTATTATAAGAATTGCTTATTTCCTGCCATATTTTTACAGATGATAGCCCAGCCCCCAAATAGTTTTCAGGCATGTGGTCAAGCTCGCTATAGGGGCTTATCATTCCACCTGCAATAAAACTTGCATTATCGTTTGGAAAGCCATTCTCATCATAAAGGATTATATTGGCATCAGGGTATTGTCGTTGCAGCATATAAGCACTCATTATGCCCATAATACCACCGCCAACTACTGATATTTTAGTAGACTTCTTTGTCATTGTAATTCTCACATTCCTACGGCGCTTATGCGCATCAGGTTCCAAGGGTATAATCTCAGCCTTTTATGTGTCAAAAGGCACCCCTTGTGAGGGTTTATATTCTAAAGTGAAGTTATTCCTATAAATTCTTAAAGTCAATAATTGAGTTGTAAAGTTCCTTCTATAATTTATTTCTTATATTAGGCTATTGCATTTAACTAAAAGCAGGTCTATAACATTGCATTCGGTAGGGAATATTTCTTATTTATTTCTTGACGCGGGGTGGAGCAGCTCGGTAGCTCGTCAGGCTCATAACCTGAAGGTCGTAGGTTCAAATCCTACCCCCGCAACCAATTTACTAATTACGAACCGCTCTCACAGCAATGTTGAGCGGTTTTTCTTTGCCTGAAACCCCTGTGTCTGCGGGGTTTTCAGGTCAGAGCTGTTCACAAGCTCAATACTATCTCTCCCCCATTTTCACTGTTCAAAGGCGAACTTACGCCCATTATCTCAAAAGCTGAAGACTCTTTCGCAAAAAGTATTCAGGTTGTAACACATTGATTTTGAACAAAACCCACTCATTCCCAACCAGAAGATTCCGTTAGTAACGCTTGCTATGCGGTTTTTTTTAACGTGAAATAACTCCCCGGGCGTAAGCCCGTGGGATGTAGCGCTTCCAGTGTCTTCGTGTTATTCCTATGCAATGAAGTATAAGAAGCAAATACATTGTATTTATCGCTGTGATTATCATC
>JALTAZ010000064.1 GCA_027075555.1 Micavibrio sp. | reverse complement strand
GTTAAATGAGGCGCCTAAAGGAGTGATTGGATTGCGCCTTAATATTAAATCGACAGGCTGCTCTGGCAATAGCTACAAAATGGAATATGTTAGCTTTGATAATGATTTGAGTAAAGATGAGGTTTTTGAGCAAAATGGAGCGCAGATCTATATACCTAAGCTATATTCATGGATATTGTTTGGAACAACTATAGATTATATTACTGATGAGCTGGGTAATTCACGATTTGATTTCATAAACCCCAATGAAATAGGTCGTTGTGGTTGTGGTGAGAGCTTTCAAGTTGGTGGGGATTTACCTGATAAACCTTAAAGCTTCTTTTATTACATTTGCATCTGCACCTTTTTCATGAGGCAAGGCGCTTAGGGCTTGTCGCCATTTCTTTGCTCCGCTCATTCCCTGAAAAAGTCCAATCATATGCCGAGTTATAGATTTTACAGGGATATCATAATCTTTCATTTGCTTTTCAATATATGGAATCATTTCAAGAGCTATTTCCTTACGACTCTTGATTTTATCGTTGTTGAATATGTTTTGTTCAAGGGCTGCTAACAAGTAGGGGTTTTGATATGCTTCTCGTCCAATCATTGTGCCATCAAATTTTTTTAGATGGCCTTTTATCTCATCGGGCGTTTTAATATCCCCATTTACAACGATATTAAGTTCTGGGTGAGCAGCTTTTATTTGTGCAGCGCGTTCATAGTCTATTTTGGGTTTTGTACGGTTTTCCTTGGGGTTAAGTCCATGAAGCCAGCACTTGCGAGCATGAATAACAAATGTTGTGCAGCCAGCATTTTTGACCTTAGAGACAAAATCATTTAAAAACTCAAAGCTATCAAATTCATCAATACCAATACGGCATTTTACTGTTACAGGGATATTGACGGTTTTTGCTATTTTCTCAACACATTTTGCAACTGTGTCGGGTTTTTTCATCATTATTGCGCCAATCATAGCTTTTTGAACGCGGTTAGATGGACAACCACAATTAAGGTTAATTTCATCATATCCATAATTTTCGCCCATCTTAGCGCATTGGGCAAGAGCCTTAGGATCAGAGCCACCAAGCTGTAAGGCTAGGGGTTTTTCTTCTTTGCTAAAGTGTAAAAAACGGTTCTTATTACCATGGATTAGAGCCCCAGTGGTAATCATTTCGGTATATAAAAGGCTATTGGGTGTAATTAAGCGGTGGAAATATCGGCAATGCCGGTCTGTCCAATCCATCATCGGCGCAACTGAAAGCGGAATAATATTGTTATTTACTTGATTCATGTGGCGTTATTTATCATAAAATAAGTATCATGAAAGAAAAAAATCCTTTTACATTCATAAAAACTATAAATCTATTTGTATTTTTTGCCTTATGCGTATTTTTTATGCCGTTAATTTTATACGCGCAAGAAATACCAGATGATAAAAAAGATATATATAATCCAACAGGATTTCCCTTACCTAGGTTTGTATCATTATCTAAAGATATAACAAATGTACGAAGCGGTCCTGGTCTGCAATATCCAATAAAATGGGTTATAAAAAAGCGCGGATTACCAGTTGAAATAATTCTTGAATATGATCACTGGAGGAAAATTAGAGATGAAGAAGGCGCGGAAGGTTGGGTCTTTAAAACACTTTTATCAGGAAAAAGAACCGCTCTTGTTATTGGGGATAAACCCGTGGATTTATATAAAAAAACAGGCGTTTTCTTTAACAAAAAACTTAGGAATTCTGCGGTTATTGAGCCTATGACTGTGGTTGAGTTAAAGGGATGTGGAAGACAGTTTTGTAACATTTTGGTTAAAGGAATATCGGGGTTGATAGAAAGAAAATCACTTTGGGGTGTTTACGAAGAAGAAAAATTTGATTAGAATCATAAAATATAGTGGCTTTGCTGCGTTAAAAAATCTTCCAACAACCAGCCTTTTTCTGTTCTGATTTAAGGTTCTAAAGTTAAAATGTTTGCACATATCAATAAACCGGAAATGGGTAGCCGTTTCTACTCTGCTCTGATTCAATTATCTGCTGACCATGAACGTGGTGTAGATGGCATGAAGGTTATCCAGCATATGGCTGGTGTGCTTGTAGAAACTTATCTGCTTTTTGATGAACCAGATCAGGCTATGCAAGCTAGCTTTAAAAAGTTAGCTGTATTACTTAACACTCATCCCGCAAAGGGGTTGCTTGCGCCTTATGCTTTGCCACCTGCACATATTATTGATTATGAGACAGAGCGTGGGCGTTTGGCCGCGCGCGTATTTTTTGAAGAGTGGCTAGATTGTAACTTTGAGCTTCATGACCTTATTCTTACTGTATTTCAGTATGTCATCGTTGGTTGGGAGGAAATGGACATTCCACGCGAGGAAACTTTTCGCCTATTAGTAGAGTGCGTTAAAAAGAGTATGGCTTTTGAAGTAAGTGCGCAAGAATTATGCGATGTTTCTATAGATGCTAAGATTGGAAATAAAGGTTGGAGTGGTGGCGATTGTATTGCTGCTCTTAGTGGTGTGGCAGGGCGAAGGCTTGCTATTTCTCTTAGCTCTTCCGATATTTCCGATGTATTCAGGCTTGGTGAAATTCCAAAGAATTTAGATCAGGTTGTTTATACTATGACGCAAGAGGCTGTGCGCCTTGGTGTTCCAGCAGGTAGTGACTGGCGCTTTGGCCTGGCTGCTAATGATACTCCTATAAATGCTCCTGTTGATTTGATTCGTGAGCTTGAACCTTCTTGTTTGCGGTTTTTTCGTGTTATTGGATTGTATGGCCCCTATGATCAGGCCGTTGCATGTGCAAAAGCAGCAGGGCGCATGATAGCCGTAGCTTCGGGCGGGGAGTTGCCAGAAGTTGAGCCTGCAATAGCAAAGCCTTTGGCAATGTCTGCTATAACTGAAAGCTATAAATATGTGTGCATGGATTTTGAATTAGTATCATATTAGCTCCATTTTGATTTTAGATGGTAATAGGTTAAATCTACTCTTGCCCCGATAATCATAACTTCGTATAAAGTTGTGTGTAATAACAAACGGCGAGTGATCATGAGTTTTGTTCCTAAATCTAGCTATTCTTATAAAGATATTATTTCATGTGGAAATGGTGAGTTATTTGGCAAAGGTAACGCGCAGTTACCGCTACCGCCTATGCTAATGTTTGATCGCATTACAAATGTTTCGAAAGATGGCGGTGCATATGGCAATGGCATTATAGAAGCGGAATTTGATATTAAGCCGGATTTATGGTTTTTTGACTGTCATTTTAAAGGCGATCCGGTTATGCCTGGTTGCCTTGGTCTCGATGCGCTATGGCAGTTATTAGGGTTTTATCTTGGTTGGACAGGAGCGCCTGGTTCTGGTCGTGCTCTTGGCCTTGGGGAGCTCAAATTATCTGAGCAAATTACCCCTGAAACTAAGATAGTGAAGTATATTGTTGATATTAAACGTATAAGAACAGGTGCTTTAATCCTTGGTATTGGTGATGGCAGTGTTTATGCCGATGATAAAATGGCTTGTAAAGTAATTGGCATGAAGGTTGGGTTGTTTGACAACTCTGCTAGATAATGAATAAACTCTAGTCTTTAAGGAATATGATATGCGCCGTGTAGTCATAACAGGAATTGGAATTATCTCTTGCATTGGTAACAATGCTAAGGAGGTTTTATCTTCGTTAAAAGAAGGTAGGTCTGGAATATCATCATCTCCTGAATATGCAGAGCTTGGCTTTCGTTCACAAATATATGGTAAACCTGATATTGATTTAAAAGAAAATATTGATAAACGGCTATTGCGTTTTATGGGCGATGCCGCGGCTTATACGCATTTATCTATGGAGCAGGCCATAGCAGATTCAGGTCTTGAGCAAGGCGATGTTGTCAATGAACGCACAGGCATTATTGTTGGCTCTGGTGGCCCTTCTACGCGTGCGCAAGTGCTTGCGGCTGATATTACTCGTGAGAAAGGACCAAAGCGCGTAGGTCCTTTTGCTGTGCCAAAGGCAATGTGTTCTACTACTTCGGCTACGGCGGCAACTAATTTTCAAATTAAGGGCGTGAATTATTCCATTTCTTCTGCTTGCTCAACTTCGGCGCATTGCATTGGTAGTGCGGCAGAGCAAATTCAGTGGGGAAAGCAAGATATTATGTTTGCCGGTGGTGGTGAGGAGTTGGACTGGACGCTTTCAGTTCTATTCGATGCTATGGGTGCAATGTCATCTAATTATAATGATACCCCTGAAAAGGCAGCAAGAGCCTATGATGCTAATCGTGATGGCTTTGTAATTAGTGGAGGAGGGGGGATATTAGTTCTAGAAGAGCTTGAACATGCCAAGGTAAGAGGTGCAAAAATATATGGTGAAGTTAGCGGATATGGAGCAACATCTGATGGGGCAGACATGGTTGCCCCAAGTGGTGAGGGTGCAGTGCGTTGTATGCGTCAGGCTTTATCGACTGTTAAAACTCCTGTGACTTATATTAATACACATGGAACATCTACACCTGTTGGCGATATTACTGAATTAAACGCTATACGCGAGGTGTTTGATACGCTAGATCAGGATATACCATATATCAGTGCAACTAAATCTATGACGGGGCATTCGCTTGGTGGAACAGGGGTTCAGGAAACTATATATAGTTTATTGATGATGCAGCATAATTTTGTTGCTCCTAGTATAAATATTGAAAATCTTGATGAGGGGGCGATGGGTCTTCCGATAGCTCAAGTTCGTGTTGATAATGTTGAACATGAAACCATTATTTCCAACAGCTTTGGCTTTGGTGGTACTAACTGCACTTTGGCGATAAGTCGATATAAAGGATAAATGAATATGAATATGAATGAGCTTATGAAAGGCAAGCGTGGGCTTGTTATGGGCGTTGCCAATGATCGCTCTATTGCTTGGGGAATGGCTAAGGTACTTCATGATGTAGGGGCGCAAATGGCTTTTACCTATCAAGGTGATGCGTTTGGAAAGCGTGTTAAGCCACTTGCTGATAGTATTGGATCAGATATTCTTATTGATTGCGATGTATCTAATGAAAATGACCTTGATAATGTTTTTGATGTTTTGAAAAAGGAATGGGGTAATATTGATTTCGTTATCCATGCGATTGCTTTTTCTGATAAAGATGAGCTTCAGGGGCGTTATGTAGATACTACGCTGGAAAATTTCTTAAAAACTATGCATATCTCTTGCTATTCTTTTACTTCTGTTATGCGTAGAGCCAAAGATATAATGAATGAGGGTGGGGCGGCAGTTACACTTTCATATTATGGCGCGCAAAAGGTTATGCCTAACTATAACGTCATGGGAGTTGCCAAGGCGGCTCTTGAATCCTCTGTGCGTTATTTGGCGGCTGATTTAGGAGGGCAGGGGATACGTATAAATGCGATTAGTGCGGGTCCTATGCGTACTTTGGCGGGCGCAGTTATAGGAGGTGCGCGTCAAACATTTAAGAAAAGTGTTGCGGCCTCTCCGTTAAAGCGTCCTGTTGAGCTATCAGAGCTGGGCAGAACAGGAATATATTTGCTTTCTGATATGGCCGGGGCGGTAACGGGCGAAACTCATTATGTAGATTGTGGCTATAATGTGCTTGGCATGGCTCCTCATGAAGATAATAGAAGATAATAAACGCAGGCTAAAAAATATATTCTATATATATTTTAATGCACTGAAATAATAACTTCTTTTATTAAGTCTGGAGTATCGCTGAAAAATCCATCAACGCCCCAACTTTGCAGGGTGCGGGCCTGTTGAGGATCGTTTACGGTATAGGCAAGTAAGGGCTTTTCCATGTCCATCACATCTTCTACTTGTTTACGTGTAATGCTTGAAGCATTTACATTTATTGTTGATACTTGCAGATATTTTGTAAGCTCTTGCCAATTTTCAGGCCATTCTTCGGGCAGCAATAATCCCCGATGCCAGTCATTAGCAATATCACAGGCGCTTTCTAGTGATACATGATCAAAAGAAGATATAAGTAAGCGATTATGATCGTCCCAAATGGTTGAAAGCAAATCTAAAGCGATCTCGGCAGTTTCTTTTTCTCTGCCCTTGCAGGGCTTTATCTCTAAATTAAGACCTAAATCACGATCTATTAATATGTCAATTACTTCTTCAAGGGTTGGTATGTTAACTCCGATAAAGCTTTCACCATACCAGCTTCCGCAATCAAGTTCTTTTATATCCTCATATAGAGTCTGAGAAACTAAACCGCTACCATTTGTGGTGCGCTCTAATGTATCGTCATGAAATATTATAGGCACTTCGTCCTTGGTAAGTTTAACGTCAAGTTCTACCCATTCAATGCCCATATCAGCAGCAGTATGAATGGATTCAATCGTATTCTCAGGTGCGTACCCCGCCGCGCCACGATGACCAATAATTCTAGGGAGTTTAAGGGACATAATTATATTCTGCTTATATTTTTATGTTTATGATATTGGAAAGAACATCAACTACTAGAAGGTTGTACAAAAAAAGGCAAGATACACTACTATGGTTAAGTAGTATATTTTGCCTAATTGAATTTTTATTTGAAAAATTCAGCCTGGTCATAAACTAGCCATTAGCTTCTTTTTGTTCGTTTTGATCAATGATTTCACCAGTTTCTTGATTTACGCGCTTTAGAGAAAGTTTTACTTTGCCACGATCATCTATACCAGTTAGAAGAACTTTAACCTCATCGCCTTCATTTACAATGTCAGTTGTTTTTGCAACTCTGTGATCGGCCAGCTCTGATATATGAACAAGACCATCTCTTGCACCCATGAAGTTTACAAATGCGCCAAAATCAACACATTTAACAACTTTACCGTCATATACAACGCCAATTTCTGGCTCATCAGTAATATCTCTTATCATTTTTAATGCTTTATCAATGGCTTGGGCATTGGTGGCTGCGACTTTGATTGTGCCATCATCTTCTATGTCTATCTTGGTTTCGGTAAGTTCTATAATTTCGCGAATAACTTTACCGCCTGTGCCAATTACTTCGCGGATTTTATCTGTTGGAATTTGTATGGACACAATCTGCGGAGCGTTTGCATTAAGTTCACTGCGACCTTCGGAAAGGGCTTTGCTCATCTCACCAAGTATATGTAAACGCCCTGCTTTAGCTTGCTCAAGAGCAACTTCCATAATTTCTTTAGTAATAGAAGTGATCTTAATATCCATCTGAAGGGCAGTAATGCCATTTTCTGTACCTGCAACTTTAAAGTCCATATCGCCAAGGTGGTCTTCATCGCCAAGAATATCGGAAAGAACCGCAAAATCATCGCCCTCTTTAATCAGGCCCATAGCAATACCAGCAACAGGAGCTTTTAAAGGAACTCCAGCATCCATAAGGGCAAGAGATGTACCACAAACGGTTGCCATAGAAGATGAGCCGTTAGATTCGGTAATTTCAGAAACAGATCGCATTGTGTATGGAAAATCCTCAACGGGGGGAAGTAATGGGTTAATAGCTCTCCACGCCAATTTACCATGGCCAATTTCGCGCCGACCCGGAGGGCCCAAACGCCCAGCCTCACCAACAGAATATGGAGGGAAATTATAATGCAGTAAGAAACGCTCTTTGGTTTCTCCTTCGAGTTTATCTACTATTTGTTCATCTTGACCCGTTCCAAGAGTAGCAACGACTAAAGCCTGTGTTTCTCCGCGTGTGAATAGGCAAGAGCCATGTGTACGAGGTAAAACGCCGACTTCTGAAATAATAGGGCGAACTGTTTTTGTATCTCTGCCATCAATACGATTGCCAGTTTTAAGTATTGCGCCGCGAACTATATCTGCTTCTAGTGATTTGAATTTAGAGGTTATTATAGCTTCATCAATTCCATTTTCTTCATCGCTAAAAGTCTCAATAGCATTTGCACGAATAGCAGCAACAGCTTCTTGACGTTCTAACTTATCTGTAATTGAGTAGGCTTTTTCGACGTCATTAGCATATTTTACCTTAAGTTCATCAGCCATTTTTGTAATATTTTCAGGAGTTTCAGGAATGTCCCACATATCCTTTGCACACATTTCAGCTAGATCAATGATTCCTTCTATAACATTTTGATAAGCTTCATGTCCTGCATTTACTGCGCCAAGCATAACCTCTTCAGAAAGCTCTGATGCCTCAGATTCAACCATTAGAACCCCGTCTTTTGTACCTGCAACAATAAGGTTGAGATCCATTTCCTCAACATCTTGCATGTCAGGATTTATTACATATTCGCCGTTATTATAGCTAACCCGTGCGCCACCAATAGGCCCCATAAATGGAATGCCTGATATAGTAAGGGCGGCAGATGCACCAATCATTGCGATAATATCAGGGTCATTTTCAAGGTCATGGGACACAACTGTACAAATCACCTGAACTTCGTTTAAGAAGCCCTTAGGGAATAATGGGCGGATCGGGCGGTCAATTAAGCGCGATGTAAGAGTTTCTTTTTCGCTTGGACGAGATTCGCGTTTGAAAAAACCACCGGGTATTTTACCCGCTGAGTAGGCCTTTTCCTGATAATGTACAGATAAGGGAAAGAAATCTTGTCCATCACGAACCGTTTTTGCGCCTGTTACCGCGCACAAAACACTGGTTTCCCCAATAGTGGCCATTACTGCACCGTCGGCTTGTCTTGCAATTTTACCAGTTTCAAGTGTTAGTGTTTTACCAGCAAAATCTATATCTTTTTTATATATTTTAAACATATTTATTTCCTTAAGTTTATGTATAGTTACAAACATCTTTTGCTAATGCAAAAAATGATAATTTATGTTTGAAAGTCCTTAAATTTGGAAGGTTCTCGGTGGACGGTTAAAAACAGTATTTTGCTGCTCTTAATAGTCAACCGTAAATCCCTTATCCAAAATACGGCTTTGCAAACGAGTATAGACATGGCATTATCCAGCGCAAAAGTCAAAGCATTGTTTATTTAGGAGTTATTATTTTATGTCTAATTATCTTGTGTTATTGCGTCATGGGCAAAGTAAATGGAATTTGGATAATAAATTTACAGGCTTTTACGATGCAAAGCTAACAGAGCAAGGAATGGCAGAGGCTAGAGCAGCAGGTGAGTTACTAAAAAGTGCAAATATTAATTTTGACCAAGTATTTACCAGTACTTTGCAACGTGCCAATATCACAGCTAGACTGGCTTTAGAAGCTGCGGGGCAGGGTGATATTATTGATGATATGATAATGCATGATGATTTGCGCGAACGCGATTATGGTGATCTTACTGGACTTAATAAAGATGAAACTCGCGAAAAATACGGCAATGAGCAAGTCCATATTTGGCGCAGGTCATATGATACACGTCCACCAGGTGGTGAGTGCCTTAAAGACGTAGTTGAAAGTCGTGTGCGTCCTTATTATGAGGATAATATTAAGAAGCTAATTGATAATGGTAAGAATGTTTTAATTGCTGCTCATGGTAATTCTCTTAGAGCCATGCTGATAATTCTAGGTGTAGAAACACCTGAAACTATTAATAATGCAGAGTTTGCAACAGGTGTTCCTCTTGTATTTGAGCTTGAAAATGGTGAAATTAAAAAGCGTTATTTTTTGAAGTAGTCTAGCGCATATACCCTTTTTTCTCTTTCTCTTTTTGCTTATTCCACGATTTTTCCATTTGCTCTAATGTGGCGGAGGAAATATCCAACCCTTGGGATTTTATATCTTGCTCAATGCCTTTAAAACGCCTTTCAAATTTATTATTGCATTTACGCAATGCCTCTTCTGCGTTTATATCAAGCATACGTGCATAATTTGCAATAAGGAAGATAATATCTCCTAGCTCCTCTTCTTGATTTTTAGGGTCGTTATTGGCAATGGCTTGTCGCATTTCTTGAATTTCTTCTTCTAATTTGTCAAGAACATGAGTGGCATTATCCCATTTAAAACCAACTTTAGCGGCTTTTTTCTGCAATTTTTGTGCCCTAAGTAATGATGGCAGAGCTTTGCCAATATCATCTAATGCGCTTTTATTGGTATTGGGGTGTTGTTTATCTTCTTTATTTTTCTGAATCTCCCATATTTTATCAACATCATTGGCAGAATTGGCCTTCATATTTCCAAATACGTGGGGGTGGCGGGTAATCATTTTATTTGTAACATGGTTAATCACATCGCCAATGTTAAATAATCCTTTTTCATCGGCTATTTGTGCGTGATATATAGATTGAAAAAGCAAGTCGCCAAGCTCTTCTTTCAAATTATCCATACAGCCACTATCAATAGCATCGGCAACTTCATAGGCTTCTTCTAAAGTATAGGGTAAAATCGTTTCAAATGTTTGCTCTATATCCCACGGACAGCCATTATCAGGATCTCGCAGTGCTTTCATAACCTTTACTAAATCTAAAAGGTTATAATTTGATTTTTTTTGCATACTATAGACACCTTATTTATCGAAAATTTACTGAAAAACCTTATTTATGCACAGTAACCGACATTTTTTTTAAAACAATAAAATATATTTATGATAATGTAACGATTGTTTTAATTCTTTTTATTTATCCTAAGTACATGTCTAAAGAAGATAGCCTTAAAAAACAGCGTGAGAGATTTTTATCATTCTCATTTGCGACATCTGATTTATTATTAGAGGTTGATGAAAATGATAGTGTGCAGTTTGCTTTGGGCGCTATAAAGGGGCTTACTGGGAATAGAGATGCAAAATCTTTAATAGGTAGTAATTGGCTTGACATTTTTAATAAAAAGGATCGCATGATATTAAAACTTATGGTTAAGAAGGCACAACCTGGGTTACGGTGTGGTCCTATGCTTGTATCTTTTAAAAAAGCAAAAAAGACGCAAAATATAATTGTTAGTGCCATAAAAATGCCTGATAAAACAGAAACTTTTATTACCATAGCAAGTGGTAATGCGCTAATGAATCAATTAGGGCAATTAACACGCGATCATGAGGAAAGAAAGCCTTTAGATAAGGAAACCTTTATTGATGCCGCGCAAGAAGTTCTACTTATGGCCTCAGAATTGGGACAAGATGTTGATATGACTTTGATTGATATTCCTAGCTCTGATAAAGCTATGAAGCGATTTGGTAAAGAGGGGTGGGATAAGCTATCTGCCGATGTTGATAAGTTATTATGCGAAAATTCTGTTGATGGAGGTACTGCTGCTTATTTAGGGGGTGGACATTTTAGCATAATTCATGATTCTGATCTTGATGTTGATGTATTAACTGGCAAAATCAATGATATATCAAAAGAGCATGATCCATTTGGCGAAGGTCTTGAAATTAAGACTAAAAGCATTTCTGCAGATATGGCAGGGGTTAGTGAACACGATGCTACGCGTGCATTATTCTATACTTTAAATGAATTTGAGCGCAATGGAACTGAACTTACTATTGGAGCGCTGAACAGTAATTTTAAGGCTTTTGTCACGGCCAACACTCATAAAATTCAAGAATTTAAAAATATATTACAAAAACTTTCTTTTTCTATGCATTTCCAACCTATTGTTAACCTTAAGACTATGGAATGTTCTCATTATGAGATGTTATGCAGATTTAGAGAGGGGAACACCTTTGAATGGATTATGTTTGCAGAAGATATTGGCATGGCCTCAGAATTTGATATTGCGGTATGTCGGCGCGCACTTAATTATATAGATAAGAAACGAAAAAATACCAGTGAAACTTTTTCAATCAATATTTCAGGTCAATCTATTTCTGATGATAATTTTTTACTGAAATTTACTGATGAAATAGCAAAACATGATAGCATAAAGGATCGTCTAATATTTGAAATAACTGAAAGTACACAGATAAAAGATCTTAATAAAGTAGGGGAGGTCGTAGCTAGATTAAGAGATGATGGTTTGAAGATCGCTCTTGACGATTTTGGAGCTGGATCGGCTTCTTTCCAATATCTGAGCTCTATGCATGTGGATTTTGTTAAAATAGATGGAAAATATATTAAGAATATCGCAAATGATAAACGTGATATGATTATGGTTAAAAATCTTACGCAAATGTGTAAGGATCTTGATATGAAGGTAATTGGCGAATATGTCGAGAATGAAGAGATATCAAATATTTTAAAGCAGATTGGAATTGATTATGGTCAAGGATATTATTTTGGTAAACCATCGGCTGGTCCTGGTTATAGTAAAGTTATTTAAATTATAAAAACATTGTTATATATGTTATGTGGCTGTATTTTCTTTGAAAATTTGGTTTGTGAATATTGTTTAGAATTATATTAAAGGAGTTTTCTTGAATTATGTATCCAATAATACTTTCAGGGGGCAGTGGTAGCCGGCTTTGGCCATTATCACGTCCTTTATATCCTAAACAGTTTTTACGCCTTCATTCAGATAAAACATTATTTCAAGAAACGGTTCTTCGTCTTGATGGATTAGATTTGTTTCCGCCTACAGTTATTTGTAACGAAGAACATAGATTTATTGTCGCTGAAAATATGCGCATTATAGGGCGAGAATATAATGATATTATCCTAGAACCTGTAGGCAGAAATACAGCTCCTGCGATTACTACGGCGGCTATTATGGCCCTTGAGCAAGATGAAAATGCATTATTGTTGGTTTTATCAGCAGATCATGTGATAGAGGATAGCAAGGTTTTTGCAAAGGTTGTTAAACAGGCTCAAGCCCTTGCTAGGCAGGGGGATTTGGTTACTTTTGGCGTTACTCCTGTAGAACCACATACAGGCTATGGATATATTGAAAAAGGTAATATTATTGATGAAGGGGCATATGGTATTGCCGATTTTAAAGAAAAACCAGATCTAAAAACTGCGCAATCATTTGTAGATAGTGGCAATTATCTTTGGAACAGTGGGATGTTCTGCTTTAAAGCTAGCGCATATCTTAAGGAGCTTGAAAAGAACTCACCCGATATTATTACTCATGTTAAGGCCGCTATTGAGAAAAGCAAAGATGATCTTGATTTTACACGTCTTGATAAAGGTGAATTTGAGAAATGTGAAGATATATCCATTGATTATGCAGTAATGGAAAAAACCGATAAGGGAGCAGTAGTTACCTTAGATAGTAAATGGAGTGATGTTGGCTCTTGGGATGCGGTTTGGCAAGTATCTAAAAAAGATGTTGATGGTAATGTTTGTATTGGTGATGTTATCGCTAAGAGCACAAAAGACTGCCTTATTAGGGCAAATAAACTTGTCTGCACAATAGGTCTTGAAAATATGATTGTTGTTGATACTCAAGATGCTTTGTTGGTTGCAGATAAAAAATATGACCAAGATGTAAAATCTATTGTTGAAGACCTTAAAAAGGCAGATCGTAAAGAGGCTAAACATCATCGCACTGTTTACCGTCCTTGGGGGCATTATGATTCTATATGCCATGGTGATAGGGATCAGGTTAAGCGAATATCAGTTAAACCAGGTGCAAAGCTTTCCTTGCAAAAACATTTTCACAGATCAGAACATTGGGTAGTGGTAAAAGGAACAGCCAAAGTTACAAAAGGTGAGGAAACGCTGATTATATCTGAAAATGAATCTATTTACCTTCCTGTTGGAATTATTCATGCCCTTGAAAACCCAGGCAAAATTATGTTGGAAATTATAGAGGTACAAACAGGAAGCTATCTTGGGGAAGATGACATTGTTCGCTTAGAAGATATATATGGTCGTACTTAATATATTTTTTACTTAGTGCTTTTTATACATCAATTTTTTATACATCAATTATGTGTTAATTGTGTTAGTTGTGATTTGATATAGTGCCTATTATTTTTGCCTTTGTAGTTTGTAATTTATAGTTTGTAAGTAGTTTATATCAAAGTGCTGTATCATATTTTAACAAATAGTGTCTATTTATACGCATGCCACCAGCTTTCTAATATGGCTCCATAAACAGGGGTGTTTTTTGGGTGCA
>JALTAZ010000063.1 GCA_027075555.1 Micavibrio sp. | reverse complement strand
ACTCTTTAAGAGCAGGGAAAAACCATAGGGCATGTTATTCGTAGTAAATTTTAGAAATGTTCTAAAATGCCCCTTGTAAAAGCCTGTTATCGTTTTTCATGAATTGATGGTAATTAAATCTAAGATTCCGTTGATATTGGTACTTTATCAATATGTTTATCAATTGCCTCTATCACGTTGGAATAGAGTGGTAAATTTGATTTTTCTTTTTTCCAATGTTCATAGAAAAGCGCAACTGTTTCCATGGCAGTATCTAATACCACTTTTTCAGGAAGCCGTGCCCTTGCCGCCAGGTGTTTTAACTCATCAAAAGTAAAATCATCAAAGCGTTTTGTTCGACTGAAATTTAATGCTGCTTTTCCATCTTCAATATAGGCAATAGTTGAAACAAAATCATAGGCAGGAGATAGTGTTGCGCTTCGTTTATCTGGATAGATAAGTGACCAGTTTTTTAGGTGCATATCGGCATTGCCAATCAGTGTATTAAACACAAGCCTGCGAATAAATTCTGAAATATCTTTTTCGTCACTTTCTGCGCCAATAACTTGTGCAATATTTGCTGCGCTTGCTCTTTTATATTTATCTTTTGGGTAAACATCGAAAACTTGCGCAAAGTCTTCAATATGAACGAGGCTTTCATCGTCAAGACGATCAAAGCGTTTTATAGCAAAAGCTTGCCCTTGCATTTCGCCAAGGCCAGCAGGAATATTTTTAATATCCTTCACATTAATCAAATTAATGGAAGGGACATCAATTCCAACAAGCCTTGCGAGTTCCATCATGGAATATTCGTTTTCTGGTACGCCTGCATACCTTTCAGACGGTAATTTGACAATCCATGAACCTCCCATTCCTTTTGCAGGAATGGTTAAACCTCCGCTGGCTTCACTTATTGCAGAAAATTTAAGTTGCACACCTGCTAAAGAGAAGCGAAGTGCATCATCAAGGCTTTTGTATTTCGCCCCATCATTTTCTTCTGCGTCTTCATCCAGATCACTAGGCCATATTTCACCTTCATCTGGCGTAACAGTCATTGCACCGGGCAAGTCCATTCCTAATGCCCAGAGTAAGAAGAATTCTCTTTCGGATTTTACACCAGCACGCTCGGATAAATATTCACGCAAATGTCCTTCTGGCAGCAGGTTAGAAAAATATGGCATTAATGCGGTTTGTGTCGGCTTAAATTCGGTAATCAATTCACCAAATGAATCTTTAAAACGTAAGCCTAGAGTAGCCCTATTTGTATTTTCAATATAAGACTCATTAAAGGAAAATAACGACCGATCATGCCCTACATGGGTAAGTGCACCAATGCGCTCACCATGTAGCAGTATATTTAGAACAGATACATCAGCCATTATTCCTCTCCATCTAGGCTATAAGCTGGGCGGGGTGGTAGTCCGCCAGTATCACTGTCCACGCAACCAACTATGGAATTAACCGCTGAAAGGTATTTTCGGGGTATAAGTGCAAGCTCCAACTCCAAAACACGGGAAATAGCTACAAGGCTCGAAAGTCGCAAATCAACATTGCCACTTTCGATTTTTGAGATGTGACTTTGCGGAACACCTGCTCGGGCGCTAAGTTCGCGTTGGCTTATACCCATGTTTTCACGAGACTTTTTAAGCTGTTGTGCGATATATTGTGTTGAATAGCTCATTTTGATGTGTTATACTATATCAATTAACAAAAAATATATATAAATATATATCAGTATACATAAATCCTGTCAAGATATGATATATAATTATATATCAAATGGTAAGATATATATGCAATTATATATTATTTGGGTGTTAAAGCCTATTTACAGTAATCCTGACTTTTTAACCCGTTCTCTAAGTTCTTCAAGAGTAGGTATATCCTTTGGTGTTTCGCAGGTTACAATTAGCTATAACACATAATAGGATCGGCGCTATTACAAACCCACCGATGTCAATACCAGTTGGTAGAAGCTCAATTATGACAGTATATATTATTATTTACTATACTTGGCTATAGTTATATTAGCAGCATGTAATACTGCCTTTGCTTTATTGCATGATTCTTGATATTCAAAATATGGATCGCTGTCGGCTACTACTCCACCACCGGCTTGTACATATATTTTTCCGTCTTTTATCAAGGCTGTGCGTAGGGCAATGCAGCTATCCATAGAAAATTTAGAAAAATAGCCAATAGCACCTGCGTAAATAGAACGTCTGCTTAATTCTAATTCATCGATTATTTCCATAGCGCGTATTTTTGGTGCTCCGCTAACTGTTCCTGCCGGAAAACCAGCAAACAGGGCATCAATAATATCGACATCTTTGCGTAATTTACCCTCAACATTAGAAATTATATGCATTACATGGGAATAAAGTTCAATCTGGAATTCTTCGGTAACTTTAACGCTTCCTATTTCTGCAACTCTTCCTACATCATTGCGCCCAAGATCAAGCAACATTAAATGTTCTGCGCGCTCTTTTGGATCGGCAAGTAATTCTTTTGCTAGTTCTTTGTCCTGAGCAGGAGTTTTCCCGCGCTTTCTTGTTCCAGCAATAGGGCGTATTGTAACTATATTATCTCGTACTCTTACCAATATTTCTGGGCTTGAGCCAACTAGTGCAAAACCATCAAATGATAGATGAAATAAAAAGGGTGAGGGGTTCACACTTCTAAGTGATCTATATAGCTCAAACGATGGTAGATCATAATCGATAGAAAATCTTTGCGAGGGCACAACCTGAAAAATTTCACCAGCTTTTATATATTCTACAGCTCTTTTTACTGCATCTTTATAATATTTTTCCGAGGTGTTTGATACAGGCTTTTGATCGGCTTTTAGCTTAGTTTTATTTTCCAGTAAATTTCTATCTAGTGGAGCATATAGTAAATTCAGAGCTTTAATTATCCTGGATCTTGCATCATTATAGCTTATATCAGCAGGCAATGAGCCATTATTACCAAAGTGATTATATACAGGCGTGGCTATGCATATTTTGTTTTTAACATTATCAAATATAAGCAGCAAGGATGGACGCATTAAAACGCTGTCGGGAACATCAAGATCATCTGGATTTTGATCAGGAATATTTTCAACAAGCCTTACCATATCATAGCCAATATACCCAAACATTCCAAGGGCACACATCGGAGGCAGGTCACTTGATATATTATCTATGGAACTTTGTTCTATGACATTTTTTAGGGATTGTTTAGCGCAAATTTTATGTTTTTCCCACTTTCCATTAGCATTGCTTATTTCAATATTACCTTTTTTATACCGCCAAAGCATATCTGGGTTTGTTCCAATTATAGAATATCGTCCAAGTGTAGACCCACCTTCAACAGATTCAAGTAAGAATGAATATGGAGAGTTTCCACAAATTTTTAGATATGCTGAAACTGGAGTTTCAAGATCAGAAGAAGTCCAGTGCCATACAAGCTGAGTCAATTGATTAGAGTAATTTTCTCTAAAATCTCCTATGTAAGGAAATATTTTTATATTGTCAGATGGGGGTATCATCTCTATCACTTATTATCTTTTTGAGCATATGCTTGTTCTAACAATCGAGTATTTATTTTTGCTGGATATTTTTTAGAAAGAGAACGTATATACATTAAAAACATCTCATCTCCAGCTTCTTCGCTAAGGGTTTTTTTGATTGAGACTATATCATTCTTAGCGTTACCACTTATTTCTGGAATATTAAAACCAGAAACTTTCATGATTGCAAACTTATCATCAAATTCAAGAATTTTATATTCGCCGATATAAGTTTCAAATATATCTGGTCGATGCTTATCTAGTAGGGGGGCAGGTATTTTACCAGATATTGTAATATCTTTAATTTCCTGCACCTTTTTATTTTGCTCTTGAGACACAGATTTAAAAGTAGCTCCCCCAGTTTTGATTTCAGCAAGTAGTCTTTCTACATTTTCTTCATTAGTGGCATGTTTTTGATCCGATATGTATTTTTTCAATAAATCATCTCTTACATTGATAAATTCTTTTATATGCTTTGGTTTAATGTCAGAAAGTGCAAATGCAGCAACTTTACCGCTTGGTAATTCCTGTAAAAGGGAGGTTTCACCATCTAAAAGCTCAAAAATTAGATCAACTATCACCTTTTGGTCTTGTCCGCTAATATCTTTCAGAACTTTTTCTTCATTTACCCCTATTCCTTTATTATCGACAGGACCAATAGATGATATTTCCAGATCATATTCTTTTGCAATTTCATCTAGCGTTTTTCCTTTATCAATGCTTTCATCAACCTTTTCAGATATTTTATATATTTCCTCTTCTCTTTTTTCTTGGTTAAGATCATTGATAACACTGGTTTTTATTTCCTCAAATTTTCTAATAGATGGCGGTATAACTTTATCTAACCTAATAATATGATAGCCAAGCATTGTCTTTGTTGGTGTTGTTATTTCACCATTTTTTATAGACTTTACCGCATCTAAAAGAGAAGGGAGCATAGCCGATGTTTCAAAGCTTCTTTTTTCAAAATATTTTTCTGTAGTTCCCGTAACTTGCTTTGTTGCATCTTTTAGTGTTTTTCCCGTTTTAACCAGATCATAAATCTCTTGAGCCTGTTTTTCATCATCAATAAGTGCCTGCGTTATTACTAGCTGTTCGCCGATGCGAAACTTATCTATGTTTTTATCGTAATAATCTTTGGCTTCACCGTCACTCGAAGAAACCTCAACTTTGATTTTCTTGGGGTCAAAAATCATAATTTTAGCTGTTCTATATTCAGGAACCTTAAATTTTATATTCTTTATACTGTTATAAAGTTTTTTAAGCTGATCTTCTGTTGGTGGTTTTATGTTCTCAATAGAGCTATCAGGAAATAATATAATTTCTATATCTCTAGTTTGATTTTGGGTTTGGTATAGGTCATTAGCAAGAAATTTATTATCTGGCTTAAAACCAGCACGAAGAGCCTGCATTATTAGATCCCCTGAAGATTCGCGCTTAATAGTGTCGATAAACTCTGCCTCTGACATTCTTTGATAGCGCAACATCATATCAAGAGTTTCTTGTAGTGATTGACCGGGTCTTGCGTTAGGTTTTATTAACTTTGCAACTTGCAGTGCTATACGATCTTTGTCAAAAGCAATTCCTATCTTTCTTGCTTCATTTAGTAGATAGTAAGTGCGTATTTCACCAGTTAGAATTTCCTGAGCTAAGCCAATTTTATAAGCTTCTTGAGGTGATATATTCCTATATCTAGCCAAAGAGCGCTGCAAAGCCTTATCAAATGATTGGATACTTATTGTATCATTCTCAATGCGGGCGACATCACTCCCTCCGACATTTCCTCCCGTAAGTACACCGCGTACATCCATCACAACTAATCCACCTACAGACATGCCTAATAGTGCAAAAATAACATATTTAAAGAAGCCGCTACTTGTACCAGAGCGCATCAATCGCATTACCATGTTTTTATCAATCCATATTTATTAATTATGAACAGCACTATAAGCAGCGTTTTTTGAACGGGCAAGCGTACAAATATGCAAAACATAAAAAATCAACGCTATTTATGGCTTTTTATTATCAGAAAATTTATATATTGTTCACTTTTATTTATATTAAATTTTTATATTAAAAGAATGGATATAGCAAATATGAAAAAATTAATTGCAGGTAATTGGAAGATGAATATGAATAGGGAAGATGCCATTAAATTGGCCTTTAGCCTTGTTTCCTTTGCTTCTGAAAGTCCTAAAATTGATGATAAATGTGATATTTTGTTGTGTCCTCCATTCACTTATATTTCCCAAGTAAAAGAAATTTGCAAGGATTCGGTTATTTCAGTAGGCGCACAGGATTGTTCTTTTCATGAAAACGGTGCATATACAGGAGAAATATCGGCAAATATGCTATATGATATTGGCTGTAATTATGTAATTATAGGGCATTCAGAGCGCAGGCAATATCATGGAGAAACTGACGATATTGTACTAAATAAGGTTTGTGCTGCTAGGCAAGAGGGGCTTATATCGATAGTATGTATAGGTGAAACAAAAGAGGAAAGGGATAAAAAAAAGCATGAGGATATAATTATATCACAGTTGGCTGCTTCAATTCCTGATGGTATGAATTCACAAAATATTGTTATTGCCTATGAGCCTGTATGGGCTATAGGTACTGGAAAAACGGCTAGTCCGGATGATGTCTTTGATATGCATAAATTAATAAGGTCAGAGCTTAAGTCACGTTTTTCTGATGGTAGTGATATTCGTATATTATATGGCGGTTCTATGAAACCAGATAATGCAAAGCAGCTTTTATCTATTGAAAATGTTGATGGTGGGCTTATTGGTGGTGCTAGTTTAAAAGCAGATCAATTTACGTCAATTATACAAAAAGCCTAAAAAAATGATTTTTGGCTGGTCTTAGTGGCTAATAATATTTATATAAATGTGAAACTAACATAAAAGAAAATAAGAACATGGAATCCGTAGCTTTAGTAATTCATTTAATTTTTGCCGTATCTATCATAATCTTGGTGTTGTTGCAGCGCTCTGAGGGAGGTGGTCTTGGAATAGGTGGTGGCAGCGGAGGTAGCCTTGGTGGCTTTGCTTCTGCTAAGGGAACAGCTAATGCTTTAACTAAGTTAACGGCCTTGTGTGCTACTGGTTTTTTTATTACATCGTTGACTTTAGGTGTTCTGGCAGCGCAACATTCCAAGGAAACAGTTGGGCTTTTGGAAAATGTTGATACATCGCAAATAGAATCTTCTATTGATGATGTTAGTGCCCCTGTGGGGGGTGTAACTTCTACTACTGATAAAATAATGGATAGTAATAAAGACAATATCGGTGATGCTAAGAAAAAAAATACAAGTAATAAAGATAATAAAGATCAAAATGATAACAAATCCCAAAAGGAAGAGCCACTAGCTCCCATAGAGTAAAATATGACAAGATATATTTTTATTACAGGCGGTGTTGTTTCTTCTTTAGGAAAGGGTCTTGGTTCCGCCGCGCTTGGTGCATTATTGCAGGCAAGAGGATATTGTGTTCGTCTTTGTAAACTTGACCCTTATCTAAATGTTGATCCTGGAACTATGAGCCCATTTCAACATGGTGAAGTTTTTGTTACCGATGATGGCGCAGAAACCGATCTTGATCTTGGTCATTATGAGCGTTTTACAGGAGTTCCTGCCAAGGCAACGGATAATACTACTACTGGGCGCATATACACAAGTGTTTTACAAAAAGAGCGCAAAGGTGAGTATCTTGGCGCTACTATTCAAGTTATTCCGCATATCACAAATGAAATTCAAGATTTTATTCGTGAGAAAGAGGGTACGGCTGATTTTGTTCTTTGTGAAATTGGAGGTACTGTGGGCGATATTGAAAGTCTTCCTTTTTTAGAGGCTATTCGTCAATTTGGTAATGAAGTAGGAAGAAAGCGTGCTATATTTATTCATGTGACCTTGCTTCCTTATATTCCTGCTGCAGGAGAGCTTAAAACCAAGCCAACGCAGCATTCTGTCAAAGAGCTTATGAGCTATGGTATACGTCCGCAAATACTTCTTTGTCGTGCAGATAGACCTATTGAGGAAGATGAACGCAATAAAATTGCGCTATTTTGTAATATAGATCAGAAGAAGGTCATTCCCGCGCTTGATGTGTCTTCTATATATGAAGTTCCTATAACATATCATGATGAGGGGTTAGACCATCAAGTCATGGACAGCTTTGGCATTAAAGATATATCTAATTTAGATCTTTCGACATGGCATAATATTGTAAAGAATATAAAAGAACCAGAAAGCGAAGTAACGATAGCCATTATAGGTAAATACACAAACCTAGCAGATAGCTATAAGTCACTTAATGAAGCGCTTATTCACGGTGGTATTGCCAACAAGGTTAAGGTAAAACTAAAATTTATTGAGGCCGAGATATTTGAAAAAGAGGCTTTATCAGATCATCTTGAGGGGGTAAATGGTATTTTGGTGCCAGGTGGCTTTGGTGATAGGGGTGTTGAGGGAAAGATAAAGGCCGCCCAATATGCCAGAGAGAAAAAAATACCATATTTTGGCATATGTTATGGTATGCAAATGGCAGTTATTGAAGCTGCACGTAATTTATGTGGCATTGATGGTGCCGGTTCAAGTGAGTTTAAAAAATGCAGGGTTCCTGTCATTGGAATTATGACTGAATGGACTAAGGGGGATAAAAAAGAGCTTCGTAAAAAAGATGAAAATCTTGGCGGGACAATGCGCCTTGGTGCTTATCCTGCTAAACTAAAAGAAGGGTCTAAGGTTGCTGGCATTTATAATTCTTTAGAAATAAGCGAACGCCACCGTCATCGCTATGAAGTTAATATAAATTATATTGAACAATTAGAAAGATCTGGGCTTAAATTTTCTGGTATGTCTCCTGATGGGAGGTTGCCTGAGATTATTGAATATGTTGATCACCCTTGGTTTATCGGGGTGCAGTTCCACCCTGAATTAAAATCCAAGCCTTTTGACCCTCACCCTCTATTTGTGTCCTTTATAAGCGCAGCTATAGAGCAAGAACGCCTTGTTTGATCGATTATATTTATAATAACAAAACAATTATAATTTTTTACCTAATTTTTATTAAAAAATGAGGGATACAGATATTTGAGTCGTACAACAGTTCAGTAGCGGTTATTCGGAGTGCTATATGAGCTTAAAATATAATGAATTTAGAATAGACAATATAATAGACAATATATGTTTATTTTTTCATGTTAATTACCTTAAGGAAATCAAAATAATGAAAAAAATTATTCCCACCTTGTTTTTTCTGATGGTGTTTTTTGTTATGCCAGTAATGGCGCAGGGGCAGCAATATACTTGTCCAATGCATCCACATTATGTTGCCGATAGACCTGGTTCGTGTCCAATATGTGGTATGGATTTGGTGCCAATGGAAGGAGATGAAGAAGATAATGAAGAAGAAGAGGCAAGTTCAAAAGACGTAATAGATTCAGAAGATAGTGCTTCTACAGGTAAAGCTAAGGGAAAAAGAAAAATATTATATTGGGTGGCTCCCATGAATCCTAATTATAAGATGGATAAACCCGGTAAATCGCCAATGGGTATGGATCTAGTTCCTGTTTATGCTGATGAAGAAGATAGCAATGATAATACAGCACCTAAAAAGTCTGGCAAGAAGAAAAAATCTGCTAACAAGAGATCTGGTGTTACGATTGCCCCTGAGACTGTGCAAAGTATGGGGGTGCGTACTGAAAAAGCTCAAATGGCAACTTTTGGAACATTGGTACGCAGTTATGGAGATGTAACTGAAAATATTCGTTTGCAAAGTGATATATCTGGTCGTGTCTCTGGCTGGATAAAAGATCTTAAGGTGAAGGCTGAAGGCGATGAAGTAAAAAAGGGTGATCTATTATTTATGCTCGATAGCCCAGAACTTATATCAGCTCAACAAGATTATATAAGTGCACTTAAAACGGGCATTAGTGGTAGGGTTTATGCGGCAAAAAGACGCTTGGTTTCTCTAGGTGTTCAGGAGAAGGCTATAGAGGAAATTAAAAAGAAAGGTAAGTCACAGCCTTTAATACCGTTTTATGCAACGCAAGATGGGATAGTTAGTGAAATAAATATCCGTGAGGGTAGTTATGTTAAGCCGGGTATGACGGTTATAAGGATACAGGATTATTCATCAGTTTGGATTGATGTAAGTATCGCAGAAAAAGATATACCCTATGTTAATAGCGAAACTAGAGTTAAAGTTGAATTCCCAAACCTTGGGATTCAGGCTCTAGATGCTAAGGTAGATTATATTTATCCTACTATTGATAGAGCTACACGTACCGGTCGAGTCCGTTTGGTATTGGATAATTCAGAGGATAATATAAAACCAGGAGCTTATGCCGATGTAGAGTTTGAAACAAATGCAAAACGCAGATTGTCAATTCCTAGTGATGCCATATTAAAAAGTAAGGATGGAGATTTTGTAGTAGTTGCAAGAGGTAATGGGCGCTTTAGACCACAGAAAGTTTTATCAGGGCTTCGTTATAAGGGGAGAACAGAAATTCTTGAAGGTCTGAAGGATAGTGACAATGTAGTTGTTAGTGGGCAGTTCCTTATAGATTCAGAGAGTGCGTTGCGCGAGTCATTCCGTAAGATGAAGCGTATGCAAATGGCTTTGGCCGATCTTGATGTTGATGATGATCAAATGGCAATGATTAACCATTTGGTTGATGCGGCAATTTACATTTATGATGAATTAGTTGCGGGTAAAGCTCCAAATCCGAATATGATTATGCCTGCTATAACCTTGGGTGATCATTTGATCCCTGTATTTAGAGGCACGCAGTTACAATTTGTTCTTGAAGATGCAGAGCGCGCGCTTATGCAAGGAAAAGATAGTCTGACTGATAAGCAGTGGCAAGACACGCTTGATAATTTAGTTAAAGCGTTAGAGCCATGGATTATTGAAGGTCGCCCAGATTATTATAAGGAAAAAGGCATAGAGTTATATATGGATCATAAGTTAAAGAAATATTGGCTACAAAAGTCAGGTGATAAACAAAATCCTTATGGATCGAACGATATGGCTATGAAGGTTGGAGATAGATAAAAATGCTTAGTAATCAAGAAGATCAACATTTATCTCATGATCCTACACAATCATTTGCGGCTAAAGTCATAGAGTGGTCAGTACATAATCAGCTTTTAGTAAGTATGATAATGATTGCTCTTTTGGTTGCGGGGTCGCTGGCAATACAAAAAACGCCTTTGGATGCCATACCAGATATGTCAGATACGCAGGTAATTATTCGTACCGAATTTGCCGGGCAATCACCACAAATTATTGAGGATTTAGTTACCTATCCACTTTCAACTACTATGCTGGGTTTGCCTAAAACCAAGAATGTGCGTGGATTTTCCATGTTTGGTACGTCCTTTGTATATATTATTTTTGAAGATGGTGTTGATCAATATTGGGCGCGTTCACGTGTTATTGAAGCTCTATCAAAAATACAAGGTGACTTGCCTGCAAACGTAGTTCCGCAAATTGGTCCTGATGCCACAGGTGTTGGTTGGGTATATCAATATGCTTTGATTGATAAGAGTGGAAAATTTGATCAGTCACAATTACGAAGCCTTCAGGACTGGTTTTTAAAATTTGAGCTCTCCACAGTCTCTGGGGTGTCAGAGGTTGCCTCGGTAGGCGGGTTTGTTAAAGAATATCAGATTCTTATTGACCCTAATCGTTTGCGTGCTTTTAACGTGCCTTTAAAACGTCTTATGGGCGCAGTCAAAAATGCGAGTATGGACGCTGGGGGGCGTGTTATTGAAAAATCTGAGATGGAGCTTATGATCCGCTCTAAGGGATATGTTACTAGCATTGATGAGCTTAAACAAATAGTTCTTTATGCTCGCGATGGCACTCCTGTAAAGTTAGAAGATGTTGCGCGAGTTATCGAAGGACCAGAGCTGCGCCGTGGTGTTACTGAGCTAAATGGTGAAGGAGAGGTTGTGTCTGGCGTCATTGTTATGCGCTCTGGTGAGAACGCTTTGCATGTTATTGAACGCGTTAAGGAAAAACTTAAAGAATTACAGCATGGCTTACCTGAGGGAGTGGAAATTGTTCCCGTATATGATAGAGCGCCTTTGATTAAGGGGGCTGTAAAATATCTGGTAAAGAAGCTTGTTGAAGAAGGATTTGTTGTTTTATTAATTTCATTTATATTCTTGCTTCATGTGCGCTCTGCATTTGTAGCAATTGTAACACTTCCTTTAGGTATTTTAGCTGCTTTTATAGTAATGTCGGCGCAAGGTATTACGGCTAATATAATGTCATTGAGCGGTATTGCGATTGCAATTGGTGCTATGGTTGATGCTTCTGTGGTTATGGTTGAAAATGCACATAGGAAATTATCAGAATTACCTAAAAATGCGAGCATAAAGGATAAACATGCGGCTATATTACTATCTACAAAAGAGGTTGGGCCGGGGCTGTTTTTCTCTCTTTTAATTATTACAGTGTCATTCCTTCCTGTTTTTGCACTTACAGGGCAATCATATAAATTATTTGCGCCTCTGGCTTTTACAAAGACTTATGCAATGGGATTTGCGGCTCTCTTATCAATTACGATTGTTCCTGTCTTGATGCTTTGGTTTATAAAAGGAAAAATTAGAAAAGAAGAAGAAAATCCTATCAATCGTTGGTTTATACACGCCTATAAGCCATTGCTCCTTACATCGCTAAAAAATAAATGGATTACTATTACTATAGCCTTGGCATTGTTGGTTTCTATGGCTTGGCCATTATATAAAACAGGATCAGAATTTATGCCTGCATTATATGAGGGAGAGCTTCTCTATATGCCAACAACTTTGCCTGGGGTTTCTATTACTAAGGCAAAGGAAGTACTTCAACAGACTAACCGAATGATAAAACAGGTTCCTGAAGTTCATCATGTATTTGGTAAGGTTGGAAGGGCTGATACAGCAACTGATCCTGCCCCAATTTCTATGATTGAAACATGGGTAAAACTTAAGCCTAAATCGCAGTGGCGCGAGGGCATGACAATCGAAGATCTTGTAACTGATCTTAATAATCGTGTTAAACTTCCCGGAGTGGTTAATTCGTGGGGCTATCCAATTAAAATTCGTATGGATATGATTTCAACAGGTGTTCGCACTCCTATTGGTATTAAGATTGCTGGTGATGACCTTGATGTAATAGGGCGCATTGCTCTTGATATTGAGGCTAGTGTTAAGGAGGTAAAAGGCACCCGCTCGGCCTTTGCAGATCGCGTTACAGGGGGCAAATATCTAGAAATAACTCCAAATCGTAGTGAACTTGCAAGACGTAATATTGATCTTGGGGTGTTTCAAAATATTATTGGAACTGCGCTTGGCGGTATGAAAATGGCAGAATCTATTCAAGGTAGAGAGCGTTATAATATAATGCTTCGTTATGATCGTCAGTTTCGTGAAGATCCTGAGGATTTAGCAGATATTTTGATACCAACACCACAAGGACAACATATTCCCTTAGGTGAGCTTGCAAAGATTGAGTTTGTAGAAGGTCCCCCAATGATTAAGTCGGAAAATGCTCGCCTTACTGGCTGGGTATTTGTAGATATTGAAGGTATTGACATTGGTACTTATGTTGCTAATGCACAGAAAATTGTTGCAGAAAAGGTTGATTTGCCTCCTGGCTATGCGCTGATTTGGTCAGGGCAGTTTGAGCAAATGCTAGAAGCTAAGGCGCGTATGCAAATTGCAGTTCCCGCGGCTCTATTTATCATATTCACATTATTAATGGTTCATTTTGGAAGGTTGGATAGAACGCTTATCATTATGCTTTCATTGCCATTTGGTTTAATTGGCGGGATATGGGCGTTGTATTTTGCAGGCTATAATTTTTCTGTTGCTGTTGGGGTTGGTTTTATTGCTCTAGCTGGTATAGCTGTAGAAACGGCGGTTGTTATGCTTTTATATATTGATCATGAGTGTCGTTGTACTGTGCCAAAAAGCAAAAAAGAATTGTTTGATGCCGTAATGCATGGAGCTGTGCTAAGGGTGCGTCCAAAACTTATGACTGTGAGTGTTATATTGGCTGGGTTAACCCCAATTTTCTTAACCGATGGCTTAGGTTCAGATGTTATGCGCCGTATTGCGCTGCCAATGGTTGGTGGTATGATAAGCACTACAGTTCTTACATTGGTTGTTATCCCTGTTGTTTATTATATCTGGGAAGGTCGCAGATTTAAGAAAGTTGAAAAAGAAAGTTGAAAAATAATGAGGGGTAAATCATTATTTATCGTATCATAACAATGACGCAGCGTTTTTTTATATAATTAAGAGGATAGGATTAATGAAAATTACTAGATTGCATATTATTGCCATGGCTTTGCTTAGTACCACATTT
>JALTAZ010000062.1 GCA_027075555.1 Micavibrio sp. | reverse complement strand
AGATGATAATCACAGCGATAAATACAATGTGTTTGCTTCTTATACTTCATTGCATAGGAATAACACGAAGACACTGGAAGCGCTACATCCCACGGGCTTACGCCCGGGGAGTTATTTCACGTTAAATCATTTGGCATTATTACATCTATGTCCGGCAAAGGAAATTGTTACGATAATGCTGTTGTTGAGACATTCTTTAAAACATTAAAGGCGGAGATAGTATGGCGCACGCAATTTAAAACACGTCAACAAGCACAAAATACGATCCATGACTATATTTTGAATTTTTATAATTCCAAAAGACGGCATTCTACTCTTGGAAATATTACCCCCATGGTGTATGAAAAAATAAATGAGTAAAATATATCGAAAATGTCCACTTTTTCAATACAAGTCCAATATGAAAGAGGCTAATTATATTATTGTGTTATGGCTTTAAAAACTAATCAAAAAACTTGGTTTGTTAGTCGCCACTCTGGTGCTTGGGACTGGTTTTTAAAGTATGGAAATCAGGGGCGTTGGAACAATGTTGAGCGTGTTTCACATATCGACATTGATAAAGTTGGCTGTGGCGATACTATCATTGGCATATTACCAATACACCTTGCTGCTGATGTTTGTGATAATGGCGCTCAATATTGGCATTTATCCATATCCGTGCCAGAACATCTCAGGGGTAAGGAACTCACCTGTAATGATATGGCTTTGTTACCTGCTAAATTAGAACAATATGAAATTAGGAGAATAAAATGATGAATACTACTATGATTTGTCTTGTATCTAAGGAGCCCATGCCAAATCTTAGGCCGATATTGTGTAAAACCCCAAATTTCGGCATAAATAGAGTTATCCTTATAGTTTCTGATAAAATGGAAAAGGTCGCAGAAGGGTTAGAAAAAGTTCTTAAAAGGAATAATATTGATGTTGATATTCACAAGATAGACAATGCTTACGATTATATTGATATGAGTTCAAACTTTTCAAAATTGATAAATTCCATTGAATGCAAAGCAGTGGTTAATATTACAGGAGGTACGAAGATTATGTCACTTGCTCTATTTAATGTGGCAAGAAATATTGAAAAAGTTGATGATATTATTTATGTACGAAATGATAATCACAAGAGTGTTAAACTTAAAGGTGATAGTGAAGAATTTAATATAGACGCGAAAATGAGTCTAGATGATATTTTAGATGCACATAACTATGAACAAGATAATCCTAGTAGTTTTAAACCAGATGAAAAACAACTGGACTTTTCTCTCATGTTATTGAAAGAATACTATGATAAGCCTGATATAATAGCTTTGCTTAACAAGGTAAGTTATTCTGAGAGTAGTAGTAAAAAAAATATTAAGGTTTATTTTGAGGATAGCAGAATAACTGAGAACGATTTAAAAAAACTTAATGATATCCTTAAAAAAGCTAAGGAGGCAAAGCTATTAGAAGAGCACGAATATTACCTGTTATTCCCTACAAAAAACAAGCGTAAATTTGTTTGTGGTGGGTGGCTTGAGATAGCGGTAGAAGAAGTTATTAGGGAAATTCAAAAAGAAGATAAAAATTTAATAGAAGATATAAAAGTAGGCGTTCATATCAGAGATAGGAATGAGATGGACGTGCTAGTAAGCCGTTCTAAGGGGCTTGCGGTTATTGAATGTAAAACCGCTACATATAAGTCAAAACCTGGCCGAAGAGAAATAGATGTAATGAAACAAATAATAAAAGAACAGCAAAATTACGGAGGTCTAACAACATTAAATATTTTAGTTAGTATAAATAAAATTAAAAATAAGCATGCATTAAAATATGCAGAGCGAGAGGGCATAAAGATAATTGATGCTGGTAAACTTGCCAACTTAAAAGAGCATTTAATAGAATATTTAAAATGAGTGGTGCTGTGAATTTGCTCGCATTATGTGGTCTTAACCCTCAGGTGGTTACTGAGACTATGTGGGCGTTGCTACGTGATGGTTATTCTATTAAAACTGTAAGTATTATAACAACTGATATAGGCAAGCGGTTATTTGATATTAAGATAACAAATGTTGATAATTCCCTTGAAAATTTGTGGTCTATGTTTAACCACAAAGCAATATCACCTGATGAGTTTAAATTCCATATAATAAAAAATGAGCAAAATGAAAATATTATAGATATTCTATCTAAAGAAGATCATTTGGCAGCAACTAAATTAATCGGTGAGAAAGTGTGGCTTATGACCCGCGATAAAGAACCTGCATTACATGCATCAGTTGCAGGGGGGCGAAAGACTATGGGGGTTATATTGTCAACAGCAATGAGCCTTTTTGCGCGTCCTCAAGATTGTTTAAGCCATGTTTTAGTTTCTCCAGATATTGAAAAAAATACTGAATTTTTGTATCCAAACACAAAAAGTATAAATGGTCATTCTTATATTCATTTGCTTAACATTCCATTTCCAAGATTATCCCCTCTAATTCAAAATATGCCTTTGCCAAATTCCATGGAGAAATTAATAGAACAATTAGATGATCGTTTATCTGATGTTGATGTAGTGACTTTAAATATAAAAAACAGACAATTGATAGTAAGGGATAAAATTGTTCGATTATCACCTTTGATAGCGGCCGTTTACTTGTTATTTGTTAGACATAGACAAGAAGATGAAAATGGCATTGAACCTCGATATCTAGATGTTGACTTTATCGCTAAATGCTACAGTGATGTTGGAGTGGATAAAAACAAGATAGTAAAATTAACTAAAAAGTTAGATAGCGAAATTGTTCATTTATGGCTTTTAGAAAAAATTTCTTGTCTTAAACGTGTACTAAATGACGCTCTTGGCCCAAATCTGGCACAAGAAGTTGGAATTGAAAGCGTAGGTAAACGCCCTAGAACGCGCTACCGCTTGCGTATGCCTAGCTGGAGAGTAAAAATATTATTCTAGGTAATCCATCTATTAAGTAGCAAATAGGTTAATTTGAGAATACTCAAAATTATTAAGAAAATCATATCAATCTGGGCAAGCCTACTTATGTGCAATTTTTAAATTTCCCAATATTGGGAAACTGTAATGCAACTTGAAATAATTGTACCTACATTATATGCTTATCATTATAAGGTATTTTATCTGGTGCTTTTTTATGTTCACAATTTTAAATGGTAGTTTTTGATGAAATCTAAATCTTGTAGAGTTGCTTTAAGTGCCTTGCTTCATGATTTGGGAAAAATAACACAGCGAGCAAAAATTTATGGTAAGGGACACCCTCGTATAGAGAGTAATAAAACAATATATTGCCCTTTTCATGAAGAGGGAGGCTATTATTCACATATTCATGCAGCATGTACGGCAATATCTATAGATGAATTGGAGCCTTTTTTTCCTGATATTCAAAATGGTGATGTTAGCCCGTTTTCCTCTAGAGATACTCAAGATATCAAAAGTCAGGATTATAAAGAAATCACTGATTGTTTATCAAATGCTGCGGCTTGCCATCACAAACCTGATACATTTTTGCAATGGTGTATTGCTATTGCAGATCGCATAGCATCAGGTTTTGAAAGGGAACAATTCAATCAATACAATGAGGCAAGGGAAAGGAATAATTTTATATGCACCGAGTTGTTAACTATTTTTGAGCAAATTAAAAATGAGAGTGAAGACTACGAATTTGTATATCCTCTAACACATCTAACCCCTAGAAGTATTTTTCCTGTAAAAAAACAAAATAGAAAAGAAGATAATGCTGCTGCTGAATATAAAAAAATATGGGAAGAATTACTAGAAGGTATAAAGAAAATACCTGTATCACACAGAAAAAAATGGGAATTATGGTTGGATCATTTTGACACTCTTTGGTTAACTGTATCACATGCTGTACCATCTGCAACAGCTTTTGGTGTAAAACCGGAAGTATCATTATATGATCACTGTAAGACGACGGCTAGTTTAGCTGTTGCTATTTGGCGTTATCACGTTGAAACAAATGATGAGAATAAAGATAGTGTTAAGTCAGATTGGGAAAGAGAAAAATTTTTATTAATACAGGGCGATTTTTTTGGTATTCAAGATTTTATATTTAAGGGTGATACTGTAACAGATGCAAAGATTGCTAGGCTGTTACGAGGGCGTTCATTTTTTGTTTCTTTACTTTGTGAGTGTGCTGCACTTAAAATTTTGGATGCTTTAGAATTGCCTTCAACTTCACAAATTATTAACGCAGCGGGCAAATTCTTAATTATCGCACCTAATACAACAAAAACAAAAGATAAATTAAAAGAATTACAAGAGATATTTAATAAGTGGTTTGCTGATAATACCTTAGGTTTAGCGGGTATAGGTATTGCTTCTTGCGCGGCATCTCCTAATGATTTTATTAGTAGCGGGGAAGTGTCGTTTTTTAACAGGCTTACAGCTAGGCTAGTAGCCGAGTTGGATAAGGTTAAATTACAACGTATGAATTTGTGCGACAGTAATCATTCGCCTGTTATAGATGTTGATTATAGTGATGGTATTTGCCCCTATGATAATAGATTACCTATTAACTCTGCAGATAAAAAAATGAATAAGCTTAATGAAGACCAAATTAAAATTGGGGAGCTTCTAGCAAAAGAAGATTATTCAAGATTGTTAGTTATTAGTAGTAATAAAGATTTGTCTGATTATAAAGGAAAAATTACAACCGATATATTTGATTATCAAATCATATTAGCCAAGGATGATTCTTTTGAGTTTAAAGAGTTGATAGAATCTGAAGATTTACAACGTGTTTTTGATATTTCACTTCCCAATGGTGATGAAACTCAAGCAGTTTGGAATGGATATAGTCGTCGTAATATTAATGCTTATGTTCCATTGCATAAAAGCAATCCTAAAGATAATCCAGTATATTCTAATATACAAGATGATGACGCTAGTAAGGGAGCTATAAAAAGCTTTGATTATATATCGTGTGGCAATCAGGAAGATAGAGAGGGGATTATCGGTGTTAGAGCACTGGGAGTGTTAAAAGGTGATATCGATAACCTAGGGGATATATTTCAGGGTAATGCTGACAATTTTGCTAAACTATCATCTCTATCACGCCAGTTTAATAATTTCTTTACAATTTATCTGCCATGGTTATGCAAGACTGATACTCGCTTCAAAGACATATACACCGTCTTTGCTGGTGGAGATGATTTTTACATGATTGGGCCGTGGTATAGTTTGCAAGAATTTGCAAAAGAAATGAAAATAAAGTTTCATGAATACGTAGCTTGTAATTGCAATATTCACTTTTCTGCAGGATATTCAATGGTAAAATCAGGTCTTCCAATCAATACATTAAGTGAGGAAGCAGAAGATGCTTTAGACGCTGCTAAAAGAGTGAAAGGTAAGAACGCCTTTACAATCTTTGATATATCTCTTCCGTGGAATGATTATGAGGTTACTACAAAGGCTTACAATCTGTTACGTGATGTAGCAGAAAAATATGATTTTTCTACAGCTTATTTATATGACCTATTAAACTTAACTGATATGGCGGCAAACATTGATAAGAATCCTGAAAATGCTAGATGGCGCGCATTATTTCAATATCGTACCAGACGAATGTTAGATAGCAATAAATATACTCGTAAATCAAAGGATACAAGACCAATGCTGGAAGATATAGTGGAAAAAGTTGGAAATCAAATCGAAAAATTAGGGGAGAGTTATCGTATAGTTCTTTTCAATTATATATATAAAATAAGAAAACAAAATAATTAGGAATAATTACATTTTTTGTGCAGGAGCAATCCATGAATTTATCAAATCAACTGATGGAGTAAATATTATGTCAGAAATTAATTTACACGAAGTTACTCCGAATTTATTTCTGGAAGTAGCAGAAAACGAGGCACGTGAGCTTTACAATAAAAAAAGTAAAACTTCGCCAACGCAAATGAGAAAGTTCTACAATGAGGTATGTAAATTTGAGGATATAATTAATCTTTGCAAAAAAGATGAGCAAGAAGAGCAGTTGAAAAAAATACTTCCAGCTCTTTGTATGCTAGTGCCCAAAGCGATATATGCAAAGACACGTAATAATGTAAATGAACATTTTGTAGAAATGATTAGGACGTGCGTAAAACAGGTTAAAACTCCAGATGATTTACGAAATTTTAGATTATTTTTCGAAGCAGTAATTGCTTATTCAAAAAAATAGCGAGGTATAAAAATATGAAGCTAAAAAATATTACCCAAATTACTGGACAAATAGAACTGATCTCTGGTCTGCATATAGGAGGGGGTGAAACATCTATGCGTATCGGTGGTGCCGATAGTACGGTTGTAAGACACCCTAGAAGTAGTGCGCCTTATATACCGGGTTCCAGCCTTAAAGGAAAGATCCGCAGTTTGCTAGAATGGCGTTCTGGTAAGGTTCGAGAAAAGCCATTATCGTGGAGTGACTATGAAGACAATAACAAAGATACTGAGGTACTAAAGATCATAAAGTTATTTGGAATTAGCGCGGGAGATAATGATAATACATCAGAACATCTACTAGGTCCTACGCGTATAAGTATTGCTGATTGCATGGTAAATGAAGATTGTGCCAATGAAATTGAAAATGATTTTTATGAGATAAAATCTGAGAATGTGATTAATCGCATTACTGGTACAGCGGAAACACCTCGTTTTATAGAACGAGTGCAGGCTGGGACAAAGTTTGATTTTAATATAATTATTCGTAATTTTGAAGAAGATAAGGAAGACTTGTTAACAACAGTGCTAGAGGGTATGAGGCTTCTCGAGTTAGATAATTTAGGTGCTTCTGGTTCAAGGGGGTACGGTAAAATCAAATTCCGTAATATTATGGTTAATCAGAAATCTTATCATGAAGAATTTGAAAATATTAAACCATTTTCAACAACTTGATCGGCAACAGATATGAAATTGTATAAAGTAATAATACAACCTAAGTCTGATTTTGGCTCTATTATAAAGGGCGATACATTGTTTGGGCAGTTTTGTTGGGCTGTTAGAGAAAGATATGGCGATAAAAGCCTCTCAGAGTTGCTAAGCGATTATATTGAAGGCTCACCTTATGTGATTTTCTCTGATGCTTGTCCAAACGGGTATCTGCCTCGTCCAGTGTTACCATTAAATTTTTGGCCTAAATTAGATGCTACAAAAAGAAAGCTCGAAAAAGCAAAAACATGGATTCCAGAAGATAAAATTAGTTGTACAATTGCAAATGAAATTATAGCAGAAAAAATACAAATGTTTTCAACTAGGCAAGTGCATCATAATTCAGCAAATAGGAAAACAGCAACAGTATATGGAGATGCTTTTGCCCCATACCGCACAAAGCAATATTATATTAATGATAATAGTTTTAAAGATTTATGTATTCATGTGCTTTTAGATGAATATAGAATGAATAAAGATAGCTTTGTGCTGCTATTATCCGATATGGGAAAAATTGGTTTTGGTCGAGATGCTTCAATTGGGCTAGGTCGTTTTGAAATATTGTTTGTGGAAGACGCTAGACCACTCTCTCACAAAGATCCGAACTGCTATCTTACATTAGCACCTTGTGTATTACAAAAACAAGATATGCACGCTGAGGGATGCTATTATCGTCCATTTATACGTTTTGGACGACATGGCAATATTGCGGCAATTAGTAAAAAAGCATTTAAGAAGCCTGTAATAATGGCTGATACTGGAGCTACGCTCATGACAAATAACAATGATTACAATAAGTCTTTTGTAGGGCTGGGGCTGGGCAGTAAAACATCGCCCATTTCATCAGTCATATCTGAAACAGTACATCAGGCATATTCTCCTGTTGTCGCAATAAGAGTAGAAATAGAAATAAAGGAAACATACTAATGGTTAGTTTTCTAGAAAATATACCTTTTCGCATAACTCCCATTTCTCCAATACATATAGGAAATGGTGATGAGGGAATAAATTGGTCAACTTCGATAGCCAGTGAGAGATATCTATATATATTAGATTTTTTAAATATCAACCTGCCTGCACAGGTGATGAATAGAATTAGAACTACTTCTTTAAATTGTAAAGATGAGAAAGGGCTTTTAGAGCTACAAAGTATATATAAAGGGCAAAAAAATAATTTAATAAAATCCGCACATGACAAAATTGCTTTGCCGCCCGAATTAGCAAAGAAATTTATTGAGACCCTTGGGCGTAATACTCAGGCAAACAATTCTCATAATAAAAGGGGAAAAACAACCATTAATAAGCTAAATGTTAGCCGCTGCGTTTTTAACAGTAACACTCTTACTTCATACATACCAGGTAGCAGTATAAAGGGGGCAATACGTACAGCATATCTTTCAACCTTAGCTAGAAGAGAGCATGTGAAATGTCGTAAAAATTTAGACGAGAAGGAGATACTAGGCGGCGCATTTGATAAAGATCCGTTTCGTTTGTTAAAGGTTGAGGATTGTATTGCATCTCAAAAAGACTTAACACAAGTTTTTTGTCTTGTTATGAAAAAACGCAAAAAACATAAAAATAGTAATAATGCTCGCGGTGTGCCTCAATATCTTGAAGCTGTCGTACCTTTTAACTATGGGATTTTTGATGGCTCTTTACGTTTACAAGATGGAGATGAGACACTAAAAGCTCTTTCTTTGGAAAAAATAATTGATGCTGTGAATAAATTTAATATTTCCATGTTCGAAGAACAAAAAAAGCAGTTGCAGCAACTTAGCTTTGTGCATCAAAGATGGCTAAACAAAGCAGAAAAATTAATTAATAAAATGGATAAAAGTAATAACATGCTTATCCGTTTAGGGAAGTTATGTACTGCCGAAAGCAAAACGGTAAATGGAGCGAATGGAGAAGAATTGAGGGAAATATTAATACGTAATCCCAAGACTCGAAAATCGACAATTAATAAACACGGTACAACCTTTTGGCTAGCCGGGGACCATAAAAGCAATGATAATTTGTTGCCTATGGGCTGGGCGATTATTGAGTTAGGAGACACTAAAAATAAGGCATTACAAGATTTTTGTGACATGATGGTAGAAGAATGTCCATATATTTCTAGCAATAATTCTTCTGCAGCAGTTGCAACTGATATTATACCTGATGATTATGATAAAGCCACTGATTGGCTTGAGAAACTGCTCAATTCCGATGATTCTAATACAAAAGAAAAATTTGCAGCGCCGGTAATTAAATTGCTAGAAAAGGCTCAAAAATGGCCAGAAAATATACGTTGTAATTTGGTTGATATGTTGGATAAAAATTACGATTTTGGAAAGCGGCAAGATAATATTAATAATTTACTAGACAATATGTAGATATGAACTATCCTAAACTCTCATTTTCTGTTGCAACATATCAAGTAAAATCTATTTTACAGGGTGGCTTTTCCTTACCCGAATATGCGGGTTCAATGTTACGCGGAGTATACGGCAACTCTTTGCGTAAAATATCATGCATGACTGGACAAAAAAAATGCGATAATTGTCCAATAATTACTACTTGCCCATATCCTGAATTATTTGAGCCTGTCGGTGATATGACGCACATAGGAAGAAATGTCAAATCTATACCCGCTCCTTACGTAATTCAAGCACCGGCTTGGGGTGCTAGAGAACTAAAAAAAGGAGATGAGCTTATCTTTAATATTCGCCTGTTTGGTGTACCTGCACGCAGAGTGCCCTTTGTATTTCAAGCATGGCGACAAGCACTACGCTACGGTATAGGGCGCAAACCAAATAAAGCCTCAGCATTAATAAGTAATATACGTCACCTAGAAACAGGGCAAAACTTATTTGATGATAAGGGCAATTTTGTTCAGCACACGCCTTCAATTCCGAATATAGAAGTAGGCAATCACCCTACTGATATCGTAATTGAGTTTAAAACGCCTTATCGTTCACAAAAGCAAGGAAACCCAATTTCTGTTGAGGACATAACTCCACGGCGTTTAATTACCGATATTATTAGACGAGCAATACTACTAACAGACTTTTACGGCAATGCTTCAGATAGTGGAGATTGGCAGATAGACAAATGGCTCGCAATGGCAGACAATATTAGAAATACCAAAGAGTTATATTGGCAAGATTGGAAACGTTATTCTAATAGGCAACATAGTTCTATGCGACTTGGCGGTCTTATGGGAAAATGGTACTGGAAAGACGTACAGGCGGAGATTGCCACCCTATTGAAGATTGGCAATATTATTCATGTTGGCAAGCAAACAGTTTTCGGCTTTGGTAACATAAACAGTTCTTGTACATCGTAAATTTTTATAACGCAGTCCATTTTGCCAATATTGGCAAGGTGGACTGTGGCATTTTTTTTATGCATTCTATCCCCATTGCAGGAGATGAATGTATGAAAAATAGAAGCTTTTATATCATAGCCTATGACATATCAGATCCTAACACCCTACAAAAGGTAGGAAAAAATGTGCGGGCATACCTTACCAGCAGTCAAAAATCCGTGGTTGAATGCTGGATGACAGATACAGAAAGAAAAAAACTACTCTATAAGTTGTCATCACTTATAGATCATGAAAGCGACAGAATACATTGTTTCCGCCTGGATCCAAGACAAAAGCACGTGTTCTTGGGGCTAGCAAAAAGGACTGACGGACAACCATTTATGATAGTTTGAAAGGTATATATTTTATGAGTACTTTGTATATTGATAGAAAAGGTATAAATGTTAAGCTTGAGAATAAAGCTCTAATTTTTTACGAAAATAATAAAAGAATTGGAACCGTTCCAATCGCTCCACTTGAAAGAATTTATATTCGTGGCAATATAACAATATCCTCTAGCTTGTTAGGCTGGCTTGGACAAAATGGCGTAGGCGTTGTTATCATATCTGGAAGAAAAGCCAAAGCCTCGCTATTTTTGCCCCGTTCCCACAATGATGCAAGAACACGTTTTTTTCAATATAAGTTTGCATCTGACCCAAACAAAGCTTTAGAGCTCGCACAGTCAGTAGTATATTCGAAGTTAAAAGCACAGGCTAGATTTCTTAGAAATTCTATAGAGCTACGTCAAGATAAAAGATACTACATAACAGATGCTTATAAAAAGATTTTGGTTCTTTCAAAAAAAGTCTTTGAAAAAGAAGATATATCTTCTTTGCGTGGACTTGAAGGTTCAGGCGCTTCTTTATATTTCGCGGCATACGGACATTTGCTTCCGCCACAGGCTGGCTTTAAGGGACGCAACCGCAGACCTCCGAAAGACCCTGTTAATGCCTGTTTATCTCTTTCATATACGTTACTGCACGCAGAAGCTGTTATGGCGGCACACGTACATGGCTTTGACCCATATATTGGTTTTCTACATGAAATAGATTTTGCCAGAGAGTCATTGGCTTGTGACTTGGTTGAATCGTTACGTCCCAAGATGGATTATTTCGTTTGGCGTTTATTTGCAGAACAACATATAAGACCTCAAAATTTTACAACAGCAGAAAGTAACGGCACTTGCTTTATGGGGAAAGCTGGACGTAAAAAATTTTATTCTCTAGTTGAAACCCCGCTAGAAAAAGTAAGAAAAGAATTAGACATTACGCTTAAATACCTACGCAGTCACATCATGGGAGCAACCGAAGATGGAAAAGAATATGTTAATAGGCTATGATATTACATCACCAAAACGACTTGCTAAGCTGTATAAATCTCTACATAACTATGGCGTTCCAATACAATATTCTTTGTTTTTATGCAATCTTACCAAAACAGGATTAAAGGATTGTGTAAAAATGATAAACTCCATTATTGATGCTAAATCAGATGATGTTCGTATATATTTTTTGCCTGAAAACACATGGTCATGCCATATGGGGCGAACCACATTGCCTAGCGGCATATTTTATACCAACTTACCAACTACGTTTGAAAAATTACCTAATATTGATGATAGCAGTACGGAGATTAAAACAGATGAACCCGAAACATCAAAAAAAGTTGCGCGTTATGATGCAACTGCACGCAAAATAATATCTAGCTGTCAAACAGGGCAAAAAAATGGTATATTGTACATAAAGTGATTCTATAGTAGGTATAATATATTATTTGGTGATATAACTATGAAGGTAGTTGCAATATTGTCTAACGTTCTGTGTAACTATATGAATTTCAAGTGGAAATTTACTCTATGCTGTTTGAATTAAGCCCTGTTTTCCAAGGGATTGAGACCTTCTTCCGTCTTAGATTTAACCTCCACTTTGCGTTTGAATTAAGCCCTGTTTTCCAAGGGATTGAGACTCAAACTCTGTAAATTATTCTTTAGGGATTTAAAAGTTTGAATTAAGCCCTGTTTTCCAAGGGATTGAGACTTCGCGTTCTTTTCTAAGTCGTTCAGCTTCGGCCGTTTGAATTAAGCCCTGTTTTCCAAGGGATTGAGACACTATTTTATAAAAAGGGTTTTCGAACGCACTAACGTTTGAATTAAGCCCTGTTTTCCAAGGGATTGAGACACCATTTTGTAGTTTAACTTCACATGAAGTTTCCTGTTTGAATTAAGCCCTGTTTTCCAAGGGATTGAGACATGATGGGTGAACAAGAAATTCACTAGAAGATAAGGTTTGAATTAAGCCCTGTTTTCCAAGGGATTGAGACAGCAATATTCTGACCCATATTAGACGTACTATCAGTTTGAATTAAGCCCTGTTTTCCAAGGGATTGAGACAATATTAAAATTTTAACTTTTTGAGAAATATCAGTTTGAATTAAGCCCTGTTTTCCAAGGGATTGAGACATTACTGGCAACCCTATCGCCAGCGCTTCGATTATGTTTGAATTAAGCCCTGTTTTCCAAGGGATTGAGACTTAGCAGAATATCTAAACCTTGCTTTTTTTAGTGTTTGAATTAAGCCCTGTTTTCCAAGGGATTGAGACGGGTAATACCCAGTCATGTTTTTTCTCTTTTTATCTATTATTTCAAGTCCGGCTAATTCCGGCCTTGTGACACGTGGCAAGCCAGGCAGGTATAAGGATCGTGTCAAATTATTTTGTGGGGGACTGTTAGCGGCTGTTGGCGATTCATTGCCTCTACAGCCGTTTGCGGGAAAAATGATTTGATGCGAGCCGCCTGCCGGCAAGCGTTCACATAAAAGACTGCAAACGCTTACAAGCTATAAAACTTAATGAGCGATATTTGTGAGGGTGTTTGGTCTGGATAATGAAAACGGTGGAACTGGAATGCCCTACTCTTTAATTGATATTGCGGCTTTGCAGCAAACAAAGATGGCTGTCACCGTAGCTTTTACGGGAGTTGTTAATGAAATATTAAGCAATTTAGGTGTGTAATAGATATATGGCGATACGTTCTGTTACAGGCAGATCAGACCAGAGGGGGCTTCTGGCATCGTCACAATCATTGAGCATGGGTGAGTAAAATAATGATGTGCAGTTATTGCAGCGCATCGTAGAAAGGAACCGTCCATGAAAACGCTTTTACTTAAATCATTTGGCTTAAAGAAAACATTCGAGGCGGAAGTTACTGCCGCTCTGATGATCCAATCTAATGCTTTAATTCCTATAAAGCTTGCAGTCAGGCTCTGCGGCATATCTAGGCAAGAGATAAGAAGGCGCATTGCATGCGGCACATTCCCCAAGGCAAAAATACTATCTTCACACAAGAAAGCTAAGCGTAAGGCTTTTTATCTCAAAGATATTCATGAGTGGATTAAAAGCCCGCACACGTATAGACAGAGTGATCAAAATGAATAATTGGTCTGTGCTCAAGGCATTTGAAAAAGCAACAAGCAATAATAATCCTAACAATTTAGCTTGCCCTGTTATCCGACTATACGCAGAACATGAACATATCCCCATGGCTGCATGGGAGGACGCGTTAATAAAGACTGCCAATTTTGTTGAACAATGGGGAGCAAAATATTTACCCCTGTTCGAACGTGTGGAATATGAGCTAGAAAGATCAAGAAAACAATTACGTTTACTTGAAAAAGCCAGAAGTATTGCTGGCGGAGACATCTCCCCCATAGATACTCCATTAAGGCAGCAAGGCTATTTTATCGAGCCATAGCTTCTTTTGCTCTAATGATG
>JALTAZ010000061.1 GCA_027075555.1 Micavibrio sp. | reverse complement strand
GAATGTCCATACCCTAATGAAACAAATAGAGCCATGTTCCTTGGTGCACGGGGCAAACGCTTAAACCAAGGCATAGCACAGCTTGCAATGCGGCAATTACGCGCTGTTTTAGGGCTATCCGAAAACGTGACCCCTCATGCATTAAGGCACAGTTTTGCAACGCATTTGCTTAAAGAAGGTATGAATTTACGAGAGATACAAGAACTTCTTGGGCATAGTTCTCTTACATCTACACAGCGTTATACAGAAATTAATACAAAGGAAATGTTAGAAATCTATAAGAACGCTCACCCCCGTGCCTAAAGTAACATATTACAACAATTTGATTGATTAACATTAACATTTACAATTACCCCTAATAAGATATATATAAGGCATATTTAAGTATGAATTTTTATGTCATGTCTTTTTTTAATAGGGTTATATTTTGCTTAGTCTTGCTAACTTTAACTGTTTTCTACAGTTATAAGACGATTGCTGATTCAAAATTGGATCAAAAATGGAAAGGTCATGTATCACTAGAAGCTCGCAAAGGAAACCATAGGAACCTTGGAGAAACAAGGCTGTTTATGCCGCTGCTACAAAACAATAACAGCATGATTTTCTTAGATATTCGCGGGTTTATGGATAACAAAAAAACAAGGGAAGGTAATTTTGGCTTAGGATATAGAAAAATCAATCGAAACCTATTATTAGGACAAGACTGGATATTAGGTGGATATGGGTTCTTTGATCTACGCCACACATCTAATGGAAATAAATTTATACAAGGGACATTCGGTGCAGAAGCATTATCAGAGAAATTGGACGCTAGAGCTAATATTTATATTCCACAATCAACTGAAAAAGATATAGATGGCACTTATGATGTTTAAACATCTATTGTTGGAACACAACTACGTTTAGTTGGAACAAATAATATACGTGAACGAGCAATGGCTGGTTTTGATATAGAACTTGGATATAAGATACCTGTTTTTGATAAATATATTGATGAAGTAAGAGCCTATGGTGGAGGTTTTCACTTCGCAGCAAACGGATATGATAGTATAACAGGTCCAAGAGCAAGGCTTGATCTACGCTGGAACGACCTACCATGTTACGGAAAAGGATCGCGGTTTTCTTTAGGAGCGGAAATACAACATGACAATGTAAGACAAAGAACAGGGTTTGTAATAGCACGCCTGCGCCTTCCTTTACAAACATTCAAATCCAAAAATTCTAAATATCCGCGCTTATCAACATTAGAGCTAAGAATGACAGATTCGATAGAGCGAGATATTGATATAGTAGCAGGAAAAGAAAAGAATCCTAGGGTTGTAGATGAACCTGCAACCATTACAGTAGATGGCAAAGATATATCTAATGTAGTATTACTTGATGCAAATGATAATGTTCCTGTTGAAATAACAAATGCAGGCGTAGGTGCCACTATAATATTAGATGGCAAAGCTGGAATGATCGACAATGGAGCATCATCAATCACCCCACTAGATAATCAAAATATATTAGGTGCTGGCATATATGTAGTGGGAACAAAGACAGGCCTAAGCGCACCTATAGGCTCTCGCCCAATACTAACTGCAAATAATTCCACAGACATATTTAATATATCAAACATAGACAACCTTAACATCAAGGCAATTGATATAGATGGAGGCAATCGAGCGCTTTACATTTCTCTATCTTCAGGATCAACATATGACGATATATCTATATCTAACACCACTTCTGATGCTATATCTCTTAATCTAATTAGCAACAACAATATCATTTCTAATATATATGCAAATAATATTGGTGGTAATGGAATTAGTCTATCTTCCTCTGATAATAATTTAATCTCAAATACCATTGTTACAAATTCATCTGGCGCAGGTTACGTAGCTAACTCAGGATCTGGTAACAATGTATTCAGTAATATAACCGCCATTAATGCAAATAATTATGGGATATTAAATGTACAAAGTAACAATAATATATACAAAGATTTCTCAATAATAAATTCGTCAGGATATGGCATTGTGTCGGTTATTGATACTAATACATCATACAATAATGCAATAATAAAAGATTCAGGACAGTCTGGGATCTATACATTATCTGCATCAAATATATCTATTAATAATACTATTATTGAAAATTCTACATTGAATGGAATGCAACTTACAGGCACTACTAGCGTTTCAGGAAATAATAATACTGTTCTAAACTCTACAAATCTAGAATGTTATGCATCTGGAACCATAACAGGAAGCATAGAATATAATAATGGTTCTACTTGCCCATAAGAAAATATACTCGTATCAAAGCACTTATTGATTTACAATGCATCCCCATGAAGGATTTACAATCTCAAAAACTAAGCTTCAAATTCCCCGATATAGCAGAGAAATATCTACAACTTAAAGATCATGATAATCATGGTATGCTTGAAGATATTGCATATGTGTATCCAAAAGGCAAAAAACCTGAATTTGTTGTTAACTCCCTTAAGCATAAGGGCGGTAATATAAAAAATATCAAATACCTAATTGTGGTCTTATTTATATTACTTTTCCCTGCCACCATATATATAGGAACGCCCCTAACCCTTTTATTTATTATAACAACAATATCAGCCTACTATTATTTAATAGTAATAAAAGAGAAAAAACAAAATGATAATTTGGAAGAAAACCACCCTGAAATGGCAGTATTTAATAACGGCATATGGTTTTACAGATATAATACATTTATACCATTTGAACGATTTTTTAGAATTTGGGTTATAAATAAATATAAGCTTAAAAAACTACGTCAAATTATGTTTGAAATATATTTAAAAAATGAAGATGCAGAATCTGTAATAGAGCGCATGGAATTACTAGGGTATGAACAGTTTTTCATTGATAAAAACCTTCACCACAAAACCAAGCTCAATAATATATTATCAATCCGAATACCCTATCGTGATGGAGGTATGGATTATAGCCATAACGAAATAATTAGTAAAATATCAGTCCTAATAAAGCGCAATGCCTATGACAACTCCTTGCCTGTAGACATAGGCATTGAGGGGAAGGAACAATGATAATCAAAGCCTACCTTCCCAAAAATCATAATTATTACATATGAATTTGACGCTTATGCACTGCTAATGCTGCTTCTTTTACTACCTCTGGCAAGGTTGGGTGAGCATGGCAAGTACGGGCTATATCCTCGGATGTACCTTCAAATTCCATTACACTAACGATTTCTTGTATTAAATCACCTGCACCTGGTCCAATAATATGGGCACCTAACACGCGATCTGTTTCCTTATCAGCCAAGATCTTTACAAATCCATCTGTCATGCCCATAGCCCGCGCGCGACCATTTGCCATAAATGGAAATTTACCTGCATTATAGGAAACACCAGCCTCTTTAAGCTGTTCTTCAGTTTTCCCAACAGTTGCGACCTCTGGCCAAGTATAAACAACGCTAGGAATGCAATTATAATCAATATGTCCTGATTGTCCCGCCAGCATTTCTGCCAACACCACACCTTCATCTTCTGCCTTATGAGCAAGCATAGGCCCTGCAATAACATCACCAATAGCATATATCCCCTCAACCGAAGTTTCATAAAATTCATCTGTGACAATACGCCCACGCTCATCAAGAGCAACACCAACCTTATCAAGACCAAGCCCATCAATATAAGGCTTACGACCAATGGCCATAAGAACAATATCAGTTTTAATTTTTTCAGACTCACCGCCAGCCGCAGGCTCAACATTTAGCTCTACACCTTTGGCAGAGCTTTTAGCACTTACAACTTTGCTTGAAAGTTTGAATTTTAAGCCTTGTTTTGAAAATATTTTCTTGGCTTCCTTTCGCACTTCATTATCCATACCTGGCAAGACATTATTCATAAATTCAATAATGGTAACTTCCGCGCCAAGCCTACGCCAAACAGTGCCTAGCTCTAACCCGATAACGCCAGCGCCAATAACAACCATATTCTTGGGCACTTCGGATAGCTCAAGAGCGCCCGTAGAAGATACAATCTTCTTCTCATCAATTTTAATATCAGGCAAAGATATAACATCTGATCCCGTTGCGATTATAATATTATCTGCTCCATAAGTCTTTTTACCAACCTTGACCTTTCCAGCTTCTATAATTTCACCAGTTCCTTCTATACGAGTGATCTTGTTTTTCTTAAACAAAAACTCAATGCCCTTAGTATTGGCATCAACTACATCGGCTTTATGTTTCATCATGGCCTTAAGATCAAGTTCTGGAGAAACCTTAACACCCATTACGCCCATATGATGCTCAGCCTCTTCGAACTTTTCAGAGGAATGCAATAGCGCCTTTGATGGAATACATCCAATATTCAGGCAAGTTCCGCCAAGCTCTCTACGCTTTTCAATTACAGCCGTTTTCATACCAAGCTGCGCGCATCTAATTGCGGTAACATAACCACCAGGACCTGCACCAATAACTACAACATCAAATTGATAAGACATATCACTTAACACCTTTTGTTAGAGCATAAATTCCACCCCTTATGTGATAGTCACTAGAGCCTTTCAAAGCAAGAGCAAATGCAAAAGTTTTATTTATGTTATTATATATAATATTAATATAGTGTTAGTAGATATAATCAAAAATCTACAACGAACACAACGCATCATAGCCTTTTTACCTTACAACTTTGGTTATAAGGTAAATAAAGCCACTACATACATTAAGACATATAGACGATATGATGATTTTAAATAATACATAATATCCTAATATTAAGGATAACCTTATTTTTCAAGATCAAGGATAAATGAATTAACAATGAATTAACAACGTCATATCATAATATATAGCAGCATTTTAACAAAAGTATTTATTTTATGAATATAAATCATTTTGAACTAATGGGTAAGGCTATTTCCTGCAAGAATAAAAGCCCTCACCCAATTCACAAAGTTGGCGCAACTATATGTGGACTTGACCTTAATGGACAATACTTTGAGAGCACAAATCATAATTTCTGGCCCTATATTCTAAAAAATAATATAGGCATAAATAACAAACTCGGCAATTCCAGCACAACAATTCACGCAGAGCTTGCCTCACTTTTTACTGTTCCAACAAGCAAGAATGCCAACATTTATATTACAGATCTTCCCTGCCCCAACTGCGCTAAAATGATTATTAATGCAGGAATAAAGAATGTTTTTATCGACTCTAATACCCATAACACACCCTTAGGATTAAAAATGAAACCCTATTTTAATGATATTTCAATGCTATTTTTTGAAAAAGCTGGATTAGGAGTTTTTGAGATGAATTTTCCTCTAAAAACAATTAAAACTTTGTTAAAATCAAAGACAATCAAAGAAAATCACAATAAGCCCTCATTTAAAATAACTCCATTTAATAAAAACAAAGATAAGTTTATAGAATTAGTTAAAGACCCTGCCCCTAACAGAGCTTTTGCAGCATGTTTGGCAAAAAACCATAAAAACAACATTGTCTTCGTATCCGCAAAAACCATTGCCACTAGGGGGTTTAGTAAACAAGATGTCCAAAAAGTCAAAACTATTCAAAACAAATATGCGGCTATGCTGCAACCTATCAATCACCTACTAACACTTTGTGCCAAGCATGGTTTATCCCTAAATAAAGAATTTATTTTCTCTAGCCAAACACCTACGGCAAGAGAGTTCGTTAACATAATTGGTGCTGGTTGTACCAAATTATATATTGGAAACAATTTAAAATGTCGTGATGAATACGGGTTAAACGCTCTAAAGCAGCTACAAAACAAAAACATCATAAAGTGCGTATTTTGTTGATTTAAATCTACCCTTTTGCTTAAATATACTTAAAAATAATAAATAAAATTAAGCGGGATATTAATGGAAAAGACTAAAGGTGAAATTATTGATTGGTTTAATCGCTATCAAGGTGAACTCAGGTCTATTGAATCACTAAATACCCAGCTTGAAAAAATTCTACAAGATCAAAGCCTAAACCCTAAAGAATTGTCTTTGATACTATACCACTCAGCCAGAGCAATAAATGATGGTGTCTATGGAGAAGATAAGCAAAAAGCTAGACTAACTGTTGGCACTCATATTCAAAAATTAACAAACAAAATGATAAAGGCCATAAATGGCAAAGTCCCCCCAGATATAAAAATTGATTTTACAATTGCACATACTCTTGATGCTTTTAAACTTCTTGAAATACAACCCCCGGAAAGACTAACAGAGTGCTTACAGAAAAAAGCAACCAAATTCATGGATATTTTTTCAGCAAGAAATATAGTATCTATGCTATCTTCTACCGCTAGGCTAGCACTACCGATAGATGAAAAATTCATGCGCGCAGCAATTAAGAAAATTGATAAATTTAATGCAAATTCATATTCTAGTCCGACTCAGCCTTTGGAACTACTGCATGCCTTGGCTGTTATAGATGCCGCGGAAGAAGCAAGAAAAGGTGATAAACGTGTCAATCTTAAAAAAACATATAACAAAATATTTGGTAATAACACCATAAAACAAGCTATAATAGAAGCATGCGCAGACAGCATTTCAAACCATAGAAGACTAATTGATTCACTATACTGGTTCAAAAGAAAAGACGAATATAGCTATCCAAAACAAGGCGATAAACCCTCAATGTTTGAACAAGATGTACAAAAAACCCTTGAACATTACGGGGCAAAGCCATTGGAAACTAAGCCCCACCCAATAACAGGTGATCGCATTGATTTAAGAGCTAAATTTAGAGAAAAGACTTTTTATGCCGAATGTGATGGCCCTACCCATTTCCTTAAAGCAGCAGATGATCATAATGTGGTGTTAAATGGTCATACTATTTTTCAAACGAAATTATCAATTCTTCGCAATCCTGATGAACCAATTGTGCGCATACCTATTGATGTTTATTACCCAAATGAAGGAAATAATGACCTATGGGAAACCTTCCTTCTAGAAATAGGTAAGAAAGACAATGGCGGATATGTATTAAGCGCGAACGGCTCACTTGTACCCCTTGAAGGAGGGTATAACCCCGATATTACCACCGAAGATACACATGAGCCTGATTAGGATAAAATCCATAAAGTTTTGTTATCGTATATTTTTTAGTTTTTCTTTTGCCCCTTATACAAACAAGCCCTGCCTAAATCAGATATGGTTTAAAGAATTTTAAAACTATACTGGCCTTTAAACGTCCAACAACAAGCGTTGGGGATCTTCAAGAGCCTGTTTTATACGCACAAGAGAGCTAACCGCTTCACGACCATCTACGATACGATGATCATAACTCTGAGCCAAGTACATCATCGGGCGCGCCTCTATACTACCATCTTTCATAACCATCGGACGTTTTTGAATTGTATGCATTCCCAAAATACCAGATTGCGGGGTATTAAGTATTGGCGTTGACATAAGTGAACCAAATACACCACCATTTGTAATTGTATATGTACCACCGCTCATCTCTTCCATAGAAAGCCTGCCATCGCGCGCACGCTTCCCGAAATCAACAATTGTCGCCTCAATTTCTGCCATACTCTTTTGATCACAATCACGAATAACAGGAACAACCAAACCCTGTGGGGTGGAAACAGCAACACCAATATTATAATAATTCTTATAAACTATTTCATCTCCTTGAATTTCGGCATTGATAGCAGGAAACTCTTTTAATGCCTGAATAGTTGCCTTAATAAAGAACGACATAAATCCCAGTTTCACGCCATGCTTTTTCTCAAATATATCTTTATACTCACTGCGGAGCGCCATAACTGGCCCCATATCTACTTCATTGAAAGTAGTGAGCATAGCCGCAGTATTCTGCGCCTCTTTTAAACGCCTGGCAATAACCTGACGTAACTTCGACATTTTTACACGCTCTTCACGAGACCTTATATCAACAGCAGACTGTGCAGCAGGTGCAATAGAAGTTTTATCTTTAGATGCCCCCGATGCAAGATAGTTCTTTACATCTTCTTTTGTAATGCGACCATCTTTACCACTAGCGGGGATAGAGCTTGCATCCAAATTATTATCATTTATCATTTTACGAACTGCTGGCGAAGTTTTAGGATTATCACTTGGCACAATTGTCTTCGCTGTTTGCTCAGATTTTATCGGGGTTGTAACCTTTGTCGCAACATCCTTCTTAGAACCTTCTTTTTTAGCCGGGGCTTCACTGTCATTAGCAACAGCGCCTTCTTCCAGCTCACCTAAGATAGCACCAACCTCAACATTATCGCCCTCGCCAACTTCGATTTTTACAATAACACCATCAGCCGGCGCATTAACTTCTAATGTTACCTTATCTGTTTCAAGCTCAACAATAGGTTCATCAGCCTTCACCGATTCACCCTCTTTCTTAAGCCATTGCGCAACTGTCGCTTCTGCTACGGATTCGCCTAATGTTGGAACAACGATTTGTGTCATAATTTAATCTTTCTTTCAGATAATATTCTTACTCCCTATATTTTATGCACTGAACATCGTACAAAGACAAGGGGGGTAGATCAGTAAATCACAAACTTATATTAAAAATGTTCCCAACCTTTTTCTGAAATATTTATTCCCTTAGTATTTACAAACTTTAGACCTAAATCAGAATCTAAAAAACAACCAATAACCATAGGATTTAAATTTATTTTATTTAATTCATCTAACAATGGTTTTATATTACCCTTAGAAACGGCTAGAATCAGCTCATAATCATCACCACCTGTAATAGCCTCTTCAATAGAAAATATACCATCATCTATTGCTCTATTAACTTCCTGAGAAAATTTAATTTTTGCAATATCAATTTCTGCACCAAGCCTTGAAGCCTTTGCCATATGCGAATAATCAGCAATCAAGCCATCAGAAATATCCATAGCTGCATTTGCATACTTGCGTATGATTTTTTTGCAATTCACCCTAGGCACAGGGGCAAAATATCGCTCTACTGATTCTTTACACCACTCTTTACATAAACCTTTTTGCAATAATTTAAGCCCTAAAGCAGCACCACCTACACAGCCAGTTATAACTATATAATCCCCATTTTTTGCACCTGCCCGTCTTACCGCCTGCCCTTTTGGAACTATTCCCATCGCGGTAATAGAAATAGATAAGCCCCCTTCATGAGTGCTAGTTGTATCCCCACCAGAACAAAATATATTATACTCCTTATTATCCTTATAAAGGGTGTTACTAAACCCCTCTAGCCACTTATTTAATGGCTTTTTAGGAAAGGCAATATTTAGCTGATAACATAGCGGAGTTGCCGCCATAGCTGCTAAATCAGACAAATTAACCCGCAATGCTTTACGTGCTATATTTTCAGGCGTTTCGTCTTTTAAAAAATGTACACTCTCATTCAACGTATCGCTAGTTACAACCAATTCATGCTTATCTGGAATTTTTAGAACTGCAGCATCATCTTTAAGGTCATATGCACTTTTATGTCCCATAGTAAGAGGGGCAAAATATTTATCTATAATCTCAAATTCACTCATTGCATCTCCCACATGTGATGGGTCGAGCCACAACCATTACCAACAGTCAAATCATCAGCATGTTTTAATGCCTTTGTCAGATATTCCTTAGCCTTAAAGCAAGCGTCTTCTAGCCCATAACCTTTTGCCAAATTAGCAGCAATAGCAGATGACAAAGTACAGCCTGTACCATGAGTATTTTTTGTATCAACACGCAAGATTTTATATTCCCTAACCACTTTACGATAAGCCAAAACATCAATAGCCATATTACCTTTTAAATGTCCGCCTTTTAGAAAAACTGCATTTGCGCCTAAAGACAATAATTCTTGCGCTGCTATTTGCATATCCAGCACAGCCTTGCGTGAAAGCTTTTCAGCTTCTGAAATATTTGGAGTTAACACATCACACAAAGGTATAAGGCGCTCTTTCATAACCTTAATAGCATCACCACTTATCAGATTATCACCGCTTGTTGCAACCATTACAGGATCAAACACAATATGGGGAGGGGTATATAGCTCTAAAGAATCGGCTATTGAATTAATTATATTAGCATTGGCAAGCATGCCAATCTTTACAGCGGAAACTTCTATATCTTCAAATATAGATTTAAGTTGATCCTTTACAAATTCAGGTGGCACAGCCACAAATGCGCTTACTCCTTGCGTATTTTGTGCAGTTAAAGCCGTAATCACTGCCATACCATAGACACCATTTGCACAAAAAGTCTTTAAATCTGCTTGAATTCCAGCTCCTCCTGATGGATCAGAGCCAGCAATGCTTAAAACATTTTTAATGTTGGGCAAGCCTTGCCTCCTTTACTAAGTTCACAAAATCGCGAACCTCTTGCTCTGGGTTTTCTGCTTCACTCACGGCACGCATCATGGCAACACCGTTTGCTCCTGCCTTGATAACAGCCATAACATTTTTTGGTGTTATACCACCAATTCCAACCACAGGAACAGGCGAATCTTTAGCCAATTTAGCAAACTTGTCCACCCCTAGTACATTCTTATCAGGTTTTGTTAATGTTGGATAAACAGGACCTGTGCCAACATAATCAATAATATCAGAAGAAATAAAAGAATAATGCTCTTTAGTAAAAGCCGTTAGCCCTAAAATCTTATCCTTACCAATTATTTTTCTAGCCTCAACCGCAGACATATCCCCCTGTCCAATATGTACACCATCAGCATCTACTTCAGCAGCTAGTTCTACATGATCATTTATAATAAAAGGAATCGAAGAATCGGTTAAAACACATTGTATTGACCTCGCCTGATCTTTAATAACATCAATCGGGTCACTCTTGTTACGTAGCTGGATAATACTTGCCCCACCATCTAATGATCTTTGTGCAATTTCAACTATACTGCGTCCATTACATACATTAGGATCTATAATCACATAAATGGATAAATCGACAGAAAAATCTTTTTCTTTCATACAAGAACCTTCCTATATATCATGCATAAAGTCATATATTGACTTGGAAAAAGATACAATTTTAGAAAAATTTTATCTTGTTAACCTTTTTTTTAACCTTAGCGTATTAAATAATATCATAAGTTGCTTCAAACTTTTCACTTCTAATTATTCCACTGCGTTTACCAAATAAAATTAAAATTATATAAGAGGCTGATATGAATATGGCATTATATGCTCGTGATTTTACGGGCACAGGAATAAAAACACCTTTTGATCAAATGCGAGCCAATGCAATGATAAATGCACACCATGATACAAGAGGAATGAGCATTATTATTTTTAATCTCAATGCTTTTTTACAACAAGCGCGCCATGAGGATATATACCACATATTAAGCCTTTGGGCTATTGAGCCACTAAAGCGATCTCCTGCTAAGTTTAGAAAATACCCAAAGGCAGGAAAAAAGGCCTTATATAAACGCGCTAAATCATTGCAAGAAAAACTATATAAAGCTCCTCATATTCCCGACTGGCTGTCAGAAACATCTCTAGAATATATGTATAACTCAATAGAAAAAGAAATAAGTGCTTTTAATATGAAGCAAAAACAATCCCATATGAGAATGGCATAAATTAAATATAAATAATAAAAAGGTACTCTTATAGGCAATGCACCTTTTCTCAACTATAATCAAATGCTAAGAGCCTCATTTACAAAGGCTGTTTGCTCTTCATAGTGGCGAGATATAAGACCTGTTGCCGGAGAAGCAGACTCTTCTCTGCCGACATATCTAGGTCGCCCTGCCTTATGTTTTGCAATAGCAAGAGATTTTTCAATACGCCGATCAACAAAAGTCCATGATCCTTGGTTTTCAGGCTCCTCCTGACACCATATAACTTCAGCATTTTTAAATTGCTTAATCTCTGCCGCCAGCGCCTTTGTTGGAAATGGGTATAACTGTTCTAAACGTAAGATTGTAATATCATTAATCCCCCTATCGCGTCGCTCTTGCAACAAATCGTAATAAACTTTGCCTGTACAAAGCACCACGCGTTTAATCTTATCTGCCTTAACCAAGCTATCTTTATCATCATCCCATAAAATACGATGAAAAGTACTATCACCTGTAAACATATCAATATCAGATACTGCAAGCTTATGACGCAATAAAGATTTGGGTGTCATCATTATCAAAGGCTTACGAAAATCACGATGCATTTGACGACGTAAAGCGTGAAAATAATTAGCTGGTGTTGTGCAATTACAAACCTGCCAGTTATCATCTCCACTTAATTGTAAAAATCTTTCAAGACGAGCCGATGAGTGTTCTGGTCCCTGCCCTTCATAACCATGAGGCAATAACATAACCAATCCAGACATACGAAGCCATTTACTCTCTCCAGATGAGATAAATTGATCAATCATTACTTGTGCACTATTTGCAAAATCACCAAATTGTGCTTCCCATATTGTCAAAGTATTAGGATCAGCCAAAGTGAACCCGTATTCAAATCCCAAAACAGCCATCTCAGAAAGAGGCGAGTTATGAACCTCAAACCAAGGCTGCCCCTCCTTTACATGCTGAAGAGCAATATATTTATCCTCATTTTCCTGATCATGCCAAATTGCATGACGCTGAGAAAATGTACCGCGCCCTACATCTTGACCAGATAGCCTAACAGCATATCCATCATCTATCAAAGTACCAAAGGCCAAAGCCTCTGCGGTTGCCCAATCAAAACCTTTGCCTGTTTCCAACATCTTTTCTTTATTACCCAATATACGCAATAACTTTCTATTTATAGAAAAACCATCTGGAACAGTCGTAATTACCTTTCCTATGCGTTTAATATCCTCCTCTTGAACACTTGTCTTACCACGGCGGTCATCACCATAGGCAACCTTCATACTTGACCATGCACCCCCAAGAAAATCAGCCGAACCTGGCTTATAGTCCTTAACCGCCGCAAATGCTTCATCAAGCACTTTATTAAAATCATCATATATTTTTTTAGATTCTTCTTCGGTAATAACACCTTCAGCAATAAGCTGAGCGGCGTATTGACTGCGCGTTGTTTCCTGCTTAGCAATTTTCTTATACATAAGTGGTTGCGTGAACGCAGGCTCATCACCTTCATTATGCCCATAGCGCCTATAGCAAAAAATATCAATTACAATATCTTTTTTGAATTGCTGGCGAAACTCAGTTGCAATACGTGAAACATGTATAACCGCCTCTGCATCATCGCCATTAACATGAAATATCGGCGCATCAAGCATTTTAGCTACATCAGTGCAATAAGGACCAGAACGCGAAAATTGTGGCATAGTTGTAAAGCCGATCTGATTATTTATAACTATATGAATTGTACCTCCTACACGATATCCAGGAAGCTCTGAGATCATGAATGTTTCAGCAATAATCCCCTGCCCTGCAAAAGCCGCATCACCATGTAATAATAAAGGCAAAACCTCTTGAGCCTGAAAATCCTTGCGCTGAACTTGCTTTGATCGAACTTTACCAATTACAACTGGATTCACAAATTCTAAATGAGATGGATTAGCCGTCAACGATAAATGAATTTCATTACCATCAAAATCACGATTACTTGATGTTCCTAAATGATATTTAACATCGCCAGAACCTAACACTCCATCACTCACAGATGCCTGCCCCTGAAATTCAGCAAACATAGTTGTAAAAGGCTTATTTAATACATTAGCAAGAACATTAAGTCGCCCACGATGAGCCATGCCAATAACAATTTCCTTTAGACCTAATTGTCCACCACGCTTCATTATTTGCTCTATAGCAGGAATTAAAGCTTCTCCACCATCAACGCCAAAACGCTTTGCCCCTGCATGCTTTTTATTCAAATAATTCTCAAACGCTTCTGCCGCAGTTAAACGCTCTAAAATCGCGCGTTTACCTTCCGGAGTAAATTCTGTTTTATTGCGAGGAGCTTCTATTCTTTCTTGTATCCACTCACGCTCAGCAGGATCACTCATATGCATATATTCAACACCAATGGTACCGGAATATATTTCCTTAAGAACGCTAATAATCTCTCTTAATGTTGCATATTCTAACCCCATACGACCATCAATAAATATAGGGTGATCATAGTCATCATCTCCAAAACCATAATATTCAGGATTTAATTCTGGATGATCACCCGGTTCTTTCAGC
>JALTAZ010000060.1 GCA_027075555.1 Micavibrio sp. | reverse complement strand
CTTTATATGTTGGCTGTTCCAGCAGTCATTGCAGGAGTTGAAAATATCGCAATTGTTACCCCACCAACTGAAAAAGGCTCTATTGATGATGCCACATTATATACAGCGCGTTTATGCGGTGTTGAAAATATCTTTAAATGTGGCGGAGCGCAAGCCATCGCTGCTCTTGCTTATGGAACTGAAAGTGTTCCAAGAGTTAGGAAGGTCCTTGGCCCGGGAAGTCCTTATGTTGCTGCGGCTAAACGTATTTTATCAGATATTATGGATCCGGGAATGCCCGCAGGACCAAGCGAGTCTATCGTTCTTGCCGATGGCTTTGCTAATCCTGATAATACTATATTAGATGTGCTTAATGAGGCAGAACATGGCAAAGATTCAAGTGCTTTGCTAGTAACGCATGATAGGGAATTAGCGCTATATGTTCAAGAAAATATGCCAAAAGTTATTAAAGGTCTGCCCCAGCCACATCGCGATATATGCGCTCATGTTATGGCAGGTGGGGCAAATAGCTATGGCGGAATTATATTAACTGACAGCTTAGAAGATTCCATAGCATTTTCAAATGAATATGCGCCTGAACATTTGCACTTAAAGATTGAAAACGCAGATGATTATCTTGATCTTTTAAAACATGCTGGAGAAATCCTTATAGGTGAATATACGCCTTCTTCGCTGGGGAATTATGGTATAGGGGTTAATCATGTTTTACCAACTGGCGGCTGGGCGCATACATATTCTTGTACATCTATATGGGACTTTCTAAAAAGAACATCTATTTCGCATTGTGACCGTCAAGGATTTGAAGGGTTAAAAAACGCTGTTATTACTATGACCGATTATGAGGGCTTTCCTGCTCATGGTGAGGTCCTTCGTAAGCGAAAAGTTTGAATTTATTACAAGTGTTTGTAATTTTTAATGTAATTGGTTAGATTTATAAATTATTGCAAGTTTATATTGCTTTGTTTTTAGAGGTTAATATCTAGGATATTTAAATGCGGAATATTTTATTTATTCATTTATTTTTATTTGCATTCATAGCTTTACCTTATACTGCATATGGTCAAGATGAAGCTATTCAAGATGAAGCTTATATAAAAGAACTTGAAGGCCTAGCTGATAATGGTGATGCTGAAGCTCAGTATAAAATGGGTGCGCGTTATATTTCAGGCAATGGCGTAAAAAAGGATGTTAAGCGTGCTATTGATTTATTTAACAAGTCTGCTGCTCAGGACTATACGCGATCATTATATATTTTAGGAAAACTATATTGGGATGGAATATATATTAAAAAAAATGATGGAAAAGCTATTGAATGGTTTGAAAAGGCCGCTAGAAAAGGTCATGGTAAATCACAATATAATCTGGCTGTTATTTTTTCTAGATATTTGAATAATAAGGAATTTTTAATAAAATCCTATGCTTGGTTTTCAGTTGTTGCAAAGCGAGGTCATCCAAGAGCTGGAAAAATGAGAGATGAGCTGGCAGAAAAACTTGAGTCTTTTGATATAGTTCGAGGCAAAAGAATGGCTGGATCTTATTATAGTAAATATGTTGTTGCTTTTGATAAAAAGCTAAAGGAAGACAATAGCGACAATAGCGACAATAGCGACAATAGCGGAGATAAAAAGGAAGAATGATACATCGCTTTAATTTATTTATTTTTATTATTGCGGTTTTTTCTTCAATGCCTCAAACATCACTTTCTAGTGAAAATATTTCTAAAGCTGCTCTTACTTCTAAGGCAATGCGTGGAGATATCAACGCTCAGTATGATTTATGTCGTTTTTTGCATGAAGAAGGCAGCAATGACATTGCGATAGGCTGGTGCAAAAAAGCGAGTATGGAAGGTCGTAACAGTGATGCAACCTTATTATTGGCGTGGTTGTTGCTGAATAATTCGGAAAATAAAGATGATATAAAAGAGGGCTATATTTGGCTTAGTATTGCTTTGGCGCAGAAATATAATTTTTCAGCATTTAAAGATTGGAAAACATTATCAGCAAGTTTAAAAAATGATAGAAAATCTTCAAAAAGATTAAGCCGAGAAATAAATAAATTATATAGGCAATATATCGATCCAAAAGAAAAACGCGATATATTTGAGCTAATATCATATAGCAGGGAACAATATATATCTTCACTGAAAAAAAGAGCTGATAATAATGATGCTAAGGCACAAACCTTATTAGGAGTGATATATGAGCATGATGGGAACTTATCCGCAGCCTTAAAATGGTATAAGGTCGGCGCTATTAATGGATATATAAATGCTCAATCTTACTTAGGGCGCTCTGATAGTATTTATGGTATTGGTAAGTTGTTGAATAATTTGGAGCGATATTCTTGGCTTTATTTGTCTTTAGCGCAAAGATATAATTATATTGATAATTTATATTTAGAATTTCTTAAAGATAACTTAAGTAAAGATGATATAGAAAAAGCGAAGAAAAATGCTCAGCATTTATATGCTACATATGCTGATAATACAGATTTAGATATCCTAATAAAGCAATCAGAAAAAACATATATTGAGAAAATGTTAAGTTCTGAAAGAAGTTTAAATAATAGCCGAAGCAATATTAAATCTTATCAAACTGGGCTTGATATACTTAGCGATAATTCAAGGATATTAAGACAGATAGTTGATAGAGCAAAAGATGGGGATATTAAAACACAATATGCTTTAGGATATATGTATGCGCAAGGAATTGAGTTTCCAAAAGATATAAATGAATCAATTAAATGGTATAAAAAAGCAGCTATCCGAGGCTATCTTCCTGCACAATATATTTTGGGGCAGTCTTATTTTGACAATATAAATAAAAATAATAATAAAGTTGAGGCCTATGCTTGGTTAGATGTTGTTTCAAGGCGTGGGAATAGTAAGGCTGGTGAAATGCGTGATATTCTTGCAAAAACATTTGATAAAGAGGAAAAGCGTTTGGCAAAGATTCTATCTCGTAAATATTATCGTTTATATGCAAAGCCATTTATAGAAAAACGTTAAGACATATAACGGTAAGATATATAGTGGTGATATGTTCATAACCATATTGAGATAATTTGTAGAATCAATATAAACTCGTATTTATGAAGATACAATTCCGTCAAATTGAAAACTTTGTTAAATCTCCCGATAAAAGGGCACGTGCTATTCTTGTTTATGGATCAGATAGCGGGTTAGTAAGTGAGCGTTGCTCAATGATTGGCAGGACTATTGTCGATGATTTAAAAGATCCTTTTAATGTTGCTTTACTTGACGTTGATAAGTTATTGGAAGACCCTGCTCGTCTTGCTGATGAGGCTAGCGCTATTTCAATGATGGGTGGGGATCGCTTAATACGTATCGAAGGTGGAAGTGATAAACTTACCGTTATTTTAAAATCTTACCTTGAAAACCCTAGTGATAATGCTCTTATTATTGTCCAAGCGGGGGAGTTGAGCCCGCGCTCATCGCTAAGAAAATTATGTGAGAGCGCAAAGAATGCCGCGGCTCTTCCATGTTATGTTGAAGATGAACGCGGTGTTGCCAATATAATTCGAGAAGCTATACGCTTTGAAAATAAAACTATAGATCAAGATGCTATATCTTGGCTTTGTACCAATATTTCTGGGGATAGAGCAAAGATAAGATCAGAGCTAGAAAAGCTAGTTGTTTACAAAGGCAATGATTTGTCACCAATATCATTGTCAGATGTTAAGAGCGCTTGTGGTGGGGCAGATCAGCAAGATTTTGATAATTTTATATATGCTGTAGCCAGCAAAAAAACGGAAGATGCATTAAAAGCATATAATATCTTAATGCAAGAGGGCACAGCGTTTATTGCTATATTACGGAGTTTACAAAATCACTTTCGTAGACTTCACATAGTCAAATCATATATGCATAGTGGTATGGATATAGAAACATCAATGAAGAAGCTTACCCCCCCTGTTTTTTTTAAACAAGCTCCTATTTTTAAGGTGCAAATACATAACTGGTCATTATCTACTCTGGATATAGTTATAAGAAAACTTACAGATTTAGAAGTACAATGCAAAAGAACAGCTATGCCTGTAGAAATTTTATGTTCTCAAGCAATATTAGCAATCACTAAGACAAGAACAGGCTAGGTTATAAAAACCTGATTTGCCAATTTCTAAGTTAAAAAGTTGGCAAGGGTCAATTTTTGAGTTAACGCAGTAACATTATATGACGCTTGGAGCTGCGTTTGCAAAGTTGTAATACGTACAGCAACTTCATTTATATCTACATCTTCAATATTGCTAACCGTATTAAGTAATAATTGTTTTTGATCTGATTGTGATTGCTTTGTTTCGTTCATTTGTACTCTTACAGTTTCAAGACTAAATCTTATTTGATCTATGTCATCTATTGCCTTTGCTGCTTTACTGGCCATCGCATTATAGAGTTTATAAAAATTATCCTGTTGCTCGGCGGCAGTTGCACCAGGAGCCCCCTTTGCATCTGGCGTTCCTGGGTAAATTCCATCTTCATATACATCAATTATTGGTGGAAGGTTCTCATTTTTCATTACTGACATAATTACCATTATATCTCTAAAGCTTCTTTCATTTGCTAGCGCTGTATATTTGAATTCAGAGTTTTCATCGGCTCTAACAAAGACATCACCCGCTGTACCATTGCTAAGAGAGCTAGAAAAACCAATATTTGCATCAGTTATAGCATTGCTATTACCATTTAGAGCCGTGCCATCAAATAAATCGCTTATTATTTCATCGGTTGAGATAACTCCATTTTTCCAATCTTTGAGCAGAGTTGATATAGAAGCATCAAGAGTTCCATTATCATTATATGGTTTATTCAGGCTGTCAGCTCCTGCAAGAAGATAACGATCACCTTGTTTCGTATTTAAAAGCTCTCCAAAAAAATCAAATAGATTGGTGGCATGGTTTATTACGGCTTGAAACTCTGTATCAATTTCTGATGATGTTTTACCCACTCTAATTGCATCATCTTCAGGGGTCGCAGGATCATCATAAAAAACATCTTCACCTTGTAAATGATCACCTTCTTGTAGAAAATTTACAAGAGTGCTAGAAAAATTTCCTGCTTGTGCCTGAAATTCTTTAACGGCGGTTAATGTTAGGTTTATCGTAGTATCTGCACGCTCAATATTATTGATATAAATATCAATAGATGTAAGCTCTGTTCGTGATCTAAGGGAAGTTAGAGCATCAGTATTTAACCCTGAATAGCTTTGTGATTTTTTGCCAGATGCAAGTTGTTTAGATAAATCTGATAGCTGGCTTTGTTGTAACCCAAGATTTTCGATTTGTCTTAATGCTTGCCCTAAAGTAGAAACACCTGTCATTTTATTTTCCTTCTTAATTTATTTTTATTTATAAAAGAGCCAATAATTCATCAAATATCTCACCAACAGCATTAACCACTCGCGCAGATGCTGAAAATGATGTTTGCACAACAATTAAATATCCTAATTCTTCATCAACATTAACACCTGATTGATCGGATAATTGCTGTTCTAACAATCCTCTTAGCGAATCTTCATCTTCACCACGTGCATTTATCAAAGCCAATTGTTGAGCATTTTCATTTACAATTTTTTGGGAGTAGTCTTTTAGAGTAAGAGAAAGTTCAATATTTGAATTTATGTTTGCTCCTGCTCCTAAATTTTCGAAACGAAACGATACAAAATCCCCGCTTCCTGCTGCTGTTTCAGATTGATATTTAATATCAATGATTGGAGACAGGTTATCAATTACGCCTGGTGATAATACATTATATGTTCCAAATAATGATTGAGCTATGTTAACGCCATCATCTATAGATGATCTACCTGCTGATGTTCCAGCTAAGGCTGCTCCTGATGTGGTAAATGGTCCACCAATTATGCTTATATCTCCACCAAAGTCAGGGTTAGTGAAGCTATTTCCTGGCCTTAAAGATAAAAATCCATCGCTATCAACTTGTGCTACTAATCCTTCCACAGCGTTAAGTTTTGCTAATAACTCTATTTCAGTATCCGATGGTGAAATAGTAATGCGTACGGGATCATTATTTCCTACACTAACATCAAAATATGGGTCTTGAGCCTGAGAGACTGTTTCCGATAATCCCAAGAAGTTAAAACCTTCTTGTGATAAGGGCTCAATAGGGGAATTAACAATTTCTATATTTCCATTACTTGTTATCACCAACTCTCCATTAGAGCCTACCGATGCACTAACATTAAAATCTGCAACTGCTGCTGCCCAATCTGCATCTAATGCCATATAATCAACTAGATCTTGGGCGGCGCTAGTACCTGTTGATGGAACGGATCTTAGATCTATCTCTATGTCGTAAGGGCCGCCACCAAAATCTGGATCATCGAATCGTATTATGAAAGTATCAGTATCAGCGGGGGGAGTGCCAAAAACTCCGACCCCGCCTGTTGTAATGATATCAGAAATACTTGCATAATTGCTTAGGCTTATTCCACTTGATAGCTGGTTTGTTGCGCGCAACCCAAGCCAGTCTTGCAAAGTTGTTCCACCTGTTGCCGCTGCTCTTATATCAACAGATGTTGCTGCATCATTGTTAGTTGCTGTTTGGTAATTTACTTCGCCAAATGTATATTCAATTACTCGTCTAATTACATCATTTGCAGCAGTTTGCAGAGCTGCTCCTCCTGCTGTGCCCGTTCTTATTAAGGTTTGATCCTCAATTATAAGGGAGTTAACCTCCATAACTGATGCAAAGCCAACATATTCAACAGGGGTAGGCGGGTTAGTTGTTGGATCTGGTGGTGTATCTGATGGTATAGTGCCAGAGGAATCTGTAAATAACCTCAATCCCTGACTTTCAAAACGTAGCGCCATTTTTTGCGCTAGTTCATCAATTTGAGCTGTTTTTTTAGGAAATATATTATCTCTAAGTTCAATTAGACCACCAAGTTTGCCCCCTAGCTTGCGTTGGGTAATATCAATGGCATTGGCATTATCTACAGGATCTCCAACAAAAATTCCTGCGGCAGTATCTGGATACGCTGTTGATGGTGATAATGGTGTTGGTCTAAATACAAGATATGTAGGATTTTCAGCGGTAAGCTCTACTCCTTCTAGTGTTTGTACAACTAAGACTCCATCACCGCGTGGAAAAACACTAATTTCTATGAGCTCTGATAATTCCTTAACAGATTGGTCTCGAATATCTTCGGTTGCTGCTACAGTGGAACCGCCTGCATTTGAAAAACGAATTTGGGTGTTTAGTTCTGCTATTTGTTCAAGTAGGTTATTTATACTTTGAATAGTTGCTTCAGCTTCGTTTTGTGCATCGTTACGCAGCGTGGTATAAAAATCTGCAAGATCGTTAATTTTATTTGCTGTATCAATGGCTTGATCTACAACATCAGATAATAAAAATTGATCATCTGGTGAATTAGCAAGGGCGGCAAAAGAATTTTGTAATTTTGTAACCTCACTAGCTATTGATATATTTGCGCTAGGTGCGCCATTAAAATTGTCAATGCGATCAAGATATTGTGATTGTACGTTGTAAAAACCAACTGAACTTACCTGAGTCCACAAATCACGCTCTAGGCGAAGATCAACATTACGAACGATAGTTCCACCAAGAACGCCTATACTTCGCCCTTCTACAACTTGTGTACTTTGGGGCAATATTTTCCGTGTAAACCCTTCCGTACCAACATTTGCAATATTATTTGAAATAATATCAATTTGTTGTTGATTTACTCGTAAACCTGACAATGCCGTAGATAAACTGGATAGTCCCATACCTAAATCCCTTTACTTTTGCATATTGGCATACCAATTAAACAGCCCTATCTGTGGACTTCTTTTATATGTGGTGCAAAAACAATGCCATTTATAAAGGATCGGCTTTTTTTATGTTTAGTCTTAAATTGTTATATAGTGGGGAATTGTTATATAGTGGGACAACCTTAAATCTTTCAGATCAATTGTCCATATTTTGTATATATTCTTAAGGAGTGATCCATTTTTAGTTTTGGGGCGTTTGGTAAAGTTATAGCAACTTGCACTTATTTTATGACTTTATTGCTGTGATCCTTGCGTCAAGTTACTTGCGCTTTGTCACTTGCGGAAGGTGTCAAGTGAGTTGTCCTAAAATAAAGCCAAATCGCTATAACATATAAGATTGTTAAAGCAAATGACCATATATTGAAATTGCTGGTTCGTAATTAGTCTGATATCTGAGAAGCTTGCATAGTCTCATATAGGTTTGCATTAACCTCTTCCACTTGATCTTGAAGTTCTGATTCTAATAGAACGGCTGTTAACATTTCACGGCGCAGCAGTGACTCAAAACGATCTCTTTGATTCATTAAGGTTATAGCATCAAGAGAAACACCTATTCTTTTTACATTGGCAGGTTTATCGTATAGATTTGTATAGAAGTTAGGGGTTTGGTACATTTTCTTTGTAAGAACTTCCATTTGTGCGTAATAGCTTGGGCGTTCACCCAGCATTTCATCAATTTGTTCTAATACAGTCATATCAACAGCATCCGTTGTGCTACCGTTGATATTCATATCTATGGGCGATATATCAAAATCTCGCGTTGGTGTTCCCGCAGATACCCAACTTGTCATCATTGCCTTCATATATGCCCAGCCTGAATCCTCTGCTAATACTGATACAGCGGGGCGGACTGTTGGTGCTGGCACTTTTCCGAATGGCGCAGGAGTAGGAGTTGTAGTCGTAGTCGTGGTTACTTGCCCCGCAGGTGCAGAAGATTTCATACCTACAATATTTATAAATGAATTATGGGCTACGCTCATTTGAGCGGCATAACTTCTTGAGGCATAGTGCCCTCTTGGGTCTTTTTCTAGATCTTCTATATCTTCGATATTAAATGCAGAAGGGAAGTATAGCTGTTTAGCAAGGGCAATAATGTCTTTTTCATCATTCGTTGCTGTTGTATCTGTAAAGTCAATATCCAAAGTAAGCTTAGTTGCCAATGTTCTAGTATAGTGAATATCTTTGTTTAATCTGGCTAAATTAGCTGAGGTTGTCGTATTTGTCACAGCATTACAAAAGGCTTCTGTTGCGCCATTATTATCCTTTGTATCACAAAAATTAGTTACATAGTCATCAATTTTTGCCTCTTCATAAACGTCTATGCCTCCTGCTGCTACTGAATTTTCGACCCCTAAATATTCATTCATAAGAATTTTATTTAATGCATGTTTATCCAGATCTGATTTAGATTCTGTGTGGGCAACACTTCTGATAAAGGTACCAATACGGCACATTTGCTCACTAGGGTGATAATCTTTATGTGCTCTTGCCATTAATTCTTGCATTTTTCTTTGAGTTTCCAGTTGTATGTTGGCATCAAAGAACATACCAATGATTTGAGTTTGCTTGACCATAACGGCGGTTAGCTCCTCAGTCATCCTAATTAGTGCCCATGACCATCGGGTCTGAACATCATTTAGGCTTGCCCCATTATTATCCCCGAATAGCCCAAAAAACACTTCAATCTCACCAGAATTTAGTGATCTTATATCACCACCGATACCAGAATTTCGGAAAGCCAATTTTATTGTAGAATCTTTATCATTAGTAGTTTTATCATTGTTATTTTCATGGTTCAATTTTGCAGAAAACAAACCTGCCCAATCGGCATATAAGTTTTCTTTTTTATCAAGGCCTTTTTCTAGAACAATGTTGGAATATTCGTTCAATCCCGAAGCTGATACTTCTATATCCTTCGTTTTACTGTTAAGGGCAAGCAATATATTAAGCATTTCTGCTGGATCTTCTTCCCCTACAACGGATTTGGGTTTGGTCATGGATAGCTTATACTTGATAACATCATCAGTCTCATCACCTATCATCTTCTTGCTAATAGGTAGTGATATTATACCATCCTTTTTTACTACATCTGTGTTTTTAGTAATTACTTCATCACCTGATATAATGCTGTAATCAACGCTTGTGCCAGGAGCAAAATTATATATATCAACTTTGGCTATCGGCTTTTGTTTTATATATGTTTCATATAAATTGAAAAAAACAACGCCACCAACTACCGCTATAGCAGAAATTGATAATATTATTTTATTACGCTTACAATTAAAAATATTCATTTACTAACCTCTATAATTTTATTCCTTAAGCGTTGCTCTATTTTTGTCAAACGCCCGAATATTATCTTCTACTTCTCTTTGTAATTGTAAAATAGATATTTCCAATAAAACGGACAATGATGCTTCTGTTCTTAAATAGCTTTTCAATAAATCAAATTTCTGCATTAGCCCTATAGCCTGTATAGCTACCCCTTTTCTAGCTACGTTCGCGGGTTTGTCATAAAGATTTGTGTAAAATATAGGCGTTTGATAGGCTTTTTTTGTTAAAACCTCCATCTGCGCGTTGTAGCTAGGGTTTGTTCCAAGAAACTGATTTATTTCCGAAGATGGCATTCCTAGTTCTTGTAAATAGGCATCAATAAATGTTCGGGATCCAGATGTACCTTCTCCTTTCATAGCGACTAAAGCATTAAAACTATTTTCTGCAACTTTGGTCTTTGCGACAACAGCCCTCATATCAAGATATGCTTGTTGTGCAGTTGAAACAGCGTTAGAAGGTTTATTTGTTAATGCTTCATAGTCTGAGCGTATGAATGTGTCATAACCATATAGGTTATTTGCCATAGCAATTATTTCCTCATCATCATCAGATGGTGTTCCACCTGCGGTTAAATCAAATCCTATTGTCCAAGGATCTTGTATTGTTTTTTGGTAGTCTATATCTTTATTAAGTCTGCTTTTAACCGCGGCTGTAAGGGGTGGTGTTAAAGCAGGGCACAAGAAACGTAAACTAGAACCACTGTCAAAAATATCACAATATTCTTTTTGAAATTGATTTAGCCTGATTTCTATATCATCTTTTGATCCGCCCTGCGCGCCAGTATTGGCATTACCCAAAAGACGATCTGAAGAACGTTCACTAAGAATTAAGGCATTGGCCTCGCCTTTTCTTTCACTAGAGGCTAGGCTGGTAACTCTTGTCCCAAATTCACACATTCCAAGACTAGGGTGATATTCTTTGCTTGCCCTCGCATTTAGTTCTTGAAGCAGGCGCTGAGTTTCAAGTTGTTCTTTGGCATCTATAAATTGACCAATGATCATAACTTGCATCGTTCCCACGGCCGCAAATTGATTTCCCATCATCATAAAGGCAGGAAGAACATTTTGTTCCCAATATACAGTGTCAAACCATAAAAACTGGTGGATTAATAACTTTATCCACATATAAATATTTATTTCTATGGCTGTTACTATCCAATCAGGAAAATCTTCTGATAGAGTTTCAACAATACATGTACAGCAATTACGACAACATATAGCATTTGCAGATTTTGGCGTTACAAATAAAACCGTTGTTATGGTTGATACGAACAATGCTATTATCAGCATTATTTTTAGCACCTTATATTTATTTTTCTTTTTAAAAAACTTTATCATTTATTTACCTATCAACACTTATTGCGTTAATTTGATCTTCTATTTCGTTTTGCAAATTAGTAACGGCAAGCTCAAGCAAAATAGAAGCTGTTACTTCTCCTCTCAAATGGCTTTTAAGCATATCGAATTTCTGCATTAATTTTATTGCCTGTAATGCAACAGATTTCCGCTCAACATTTGCTGGTGTATCATACAGATTCGTATAAAATTTAGGATCTTGATATATCTTTTTCGTGAGAATTTCCATTTGTGCATAATAGCTGGGATTATATCCTAAAAGATCCAGTATTTCGGCATCTGGAATTCCCAAATGTTTCATAATATGCTCCATATAAATCCTAGAATTTGGTGGACCCCCACCAGTGGCATTGGAAGGAACAGCTGTGCTGCCTGGCGCAGGGCACGAATACCCGTCTTTATCAACGCATGGTTTACAGCCACTAGATCCGCTATTTCCATTATCTTCACAGGCACCTCCACCACCTGATGGAGATGTAGAATCCGGGGACATTGACTTCATAGCCGCTATGGCATATAAGCTATTTTCTGCAACGCTTCGTTTGGCAATTATAGAGCGCATATCCATATAATATTTATGTACGGGACTTATTTCATTATCTTCATGATTTTCTATGATTTTTGTGGGCGGTCTAGGAAATATTGTATGTCCAAATAAATTACTGGACATGGCCATGATATGTTCTTCATCTTCATTTAGTATCTGTGGAGACGAACTATAATCAGCAATTGTTTGATTTGTAAAATCTACAGAAAGGTTCCACGGAGAATCCATAAGAGAAAAATAATCAATATCTTTATTTATCCTAGATCTTGAAACGGCATCAAAAGAGCTGTTACCCCATGATACATCATTATCACAAACAGAAGCTAAAGAACCTCTCCTGTCTTTTTCATTACAAAAAAGGCGCTTAAAATGCATTATTCGGTTTGAATGGTCAAGATCATTACCATATGCGCCAGAAGAATCACCTTTACCTAGATGTCTTTCCTGTGAACGACGGCTTAAAACGACGGCAAAGGTTTCGCCCCGTATTTCTGAGGCAGCCAAGCTCTTCATAACAGACCCAAACTCACACATTCCTACGCTTGGCTGATAATCTTTAAGGACTTTTGCTCTTAGTTCTTGTAAAAGTCGTTGGGCATCCATTTGACTTTCTGCGTCAATAAACATACCTACTATCATGGCTTGTTGAAGTGCCACTACGGTAAATTGTTCCGCAGCAAGCATCATGATGGGCAAAATATTTTGTTCCCACATCACTCGTACTATAAATCGTTCCACTAGTTTGAATTCACGATCTAAATATCCATCAAAATTATCTTGTGATTCTTGCCATATATCAGAGTCTGCATTTGATATAGCAGTTCGACAACGGTTACAGGCATTTGTTTCCAATGTTAAGGAAAACAGGAAAATGATAGAAAGCAGAGCTATCGTTAAATAACGGCTAAATACAAAATGTCTATTATCACATAGCATTATTTATTTTCCCCTTCCGTCATTTTTTTGTTCACGGATTTATATCTTTTGTTAAGCGCACTTGATAGCATTACAGACAAAATCATTTCTTGACGTATTTCGCTTTCGAATAATGCACGGTCAATCATAAGACCAATAGCCTTCATTGCAACGCTTTTACGCTCAACATTTGCTGGAGAATCATACAAATTCGCGTAGAAGGCTGGGTTTTGATATATTTTTTTGCCTAAAATCTCTAATTGTGCGTAATAGCTAGGACTTTCACCAATAATTTCAAATATTTCCGCGTCAGTTGCACTGGGCATAAGGTCTTTCATTACAGCGCCGATATACGATCCTGTAGCACCATTATTTACTGCATCACTACTTCCCGCGGATTTCATTGCAACAATAGAATTAAAGCTATTTAACGCAACATCTCGTTTAGCTACAATACTACGTAGCTCTGTATATAGGCTACGTGCAGCGGGATATTTGTCTAAAACCCTATATGTTAATTTTCGGCTAGGAACTCTATTAGCATAAAGATTCGAAGATAATGATAAAACATCTTCCTCATCATCGGATAGGGCAGGCGGCATTACCGGTCCAAAACCAGGCGGCTCATATGTAAAATCAACATCAAGAGTTCTAGGAATTTCAATTAATCTGGTGTAATCAATGTCTTTATTTACTCTGGCCTTGTTAACAGCGCCCAAAAGCATAGACCCTCCCGGCCCATCTCTATCGCACGCCAAATGCAGCCCCGTACCGTAACTTTCCCATCCATTATCTTTTGGATCACAATAAGTATCCACAAACTGACGCCACCTAGCATCTTTATCACTTGCGACACTTATCGAAGCAGAATTATCCTTGTAACCTAGTTGTCGTTCCAAAGCTCTTTGTGATAGTGCAAGAAGGTTCAGTCTTGCCTTGCTTTCAGATGAGGCCAAACTCCTTGAATTGGTTCCAAACCAGCAGAAATCATCACTTGGGTGATAATCCCTATGCGCTTCGGCTTGTAGCTTAAAAAACAGCCTGCTTGTTTCAAGCTGGTTTTTAGCATCGAAAAAGACTCCTACCATCTGAACTTGATACATACCAAAAGCATCAAGAAATTCCGTCAACTCGGCCAAGGCTTTAAGCCAGAAATCAGAGAAGAAATCCTTTACGATGAAGTTTTCTTCCTTATTTAATAGCTCTTCTATGTCATCTTCTATTATCCCATTCCAAAAATCCTGAAGATTATCTAAAACCCACACTGCTATTAAAGTGTCTCCAGGAATACATAAAATACAAGGTGTACAGAAACTAAAAGCCTCGGCCCTTTTGTATTTTGATGTCATAATAGCACCAAATATAACGGAGATCACTAACGACACAAGAATGACCATCCTTAACGTTATACCACGCCGTTTATT
>JALTAZ010000059.1 GCA_027075555.1 Micavibrio sp. | reverse complement strand
GTGTCCACAGTTGGCATTACACAGAGCGCTCTTAGGAAATATATTCAACATCAGGGTGAGGAAGACACTGGACAAGCGGAGCTTGAGCTGGAGTGACGCCATGGGCGTAAGCCCATGGAGGTTCACAAATTCCATGCGGTAGAATCAAATCTATAGCAACTTGCGTTTATTTTATGACTTTGTTGCTGCGGGTTCCTAACGCAAAGTTACTACGCTTTTGTCACTATAAAATTTGAAATGTGTATGCGAAGCATACGCTTAAAAAACGGCTTGAACCACAAAACGAACCTACCAGTTCTGCTCGGTCGTGGCTCGTTATTTATATTATTATAGTATTATAAAGCATCTTTCATAAAGTTAGAAATGCGTCTAGTAAATGCGCTAGGATCTTCTATTGGCTCACCTTGTATTATTTTTGCTTGATCTAATAATAAAAATGCAGCATCAGAGATATCGCTGCCTTTTTCACAGTTAGTTGCTAGTTTCTTTATAAGCTCATGGTTAGGGTTTATTTCAAGCACAGGTTTATTATCAGTTTCATATTTTTGATGTATGCGAAGAACTCTTTCCATATACATATCAACCCCATCATCAGGAGCAACAAGACAAACTGGTGATTCTATTAACCGTTGAGATATCCGTACATTATGTACTTTGTTGGCTAGTATCTCTTGAAACTTAGATATAAGCTTGGCAACCGATTTATTTTCTTTATTTTTTTCTGGTTTTTCATCATCACTGTCATCATTATCGCTGGATTCTTCTTTGTCAAAACCACAAAGATCTATATCCCCCTTAGTTATAGATTGAAAAGGAATATCTTGGTAATCGAGAACGCTTTGTAACCAAAAATCATCAATAGTATCTGTAAAGAATAATACTTCTATTCCCTTTGCCTTAAAACCTTCAAGCTGGGGACTGTTTTTTATATTTTCCAGTGATTCGCCACTTAAGTAATATATTTTATTCTGGTTTTCCTTCATACGCTCTACATAATCAGCTAGGGAGGTTAGCTCATTGCTACTGCTTGAGTAAAAACGGCAGATTTTTAACAGTGCCTTTCTATGTTCTGTTGCATCATACAGCCCTTCTTTTATTGCAGGCCCAAATTGCCCCCAAAGAGCATTGAATTTTGCTTTGTCATCGCGTGATAGCTTATCAAGATCACTAAGTATTTTTCTTGCAACTGCATTTTTAATTTTTTCAATAGTAGGGTTATATTGAAGTGTTTCACGACTTATATTAAGGGGGAGATCCTCACTATCAATTACCCCGCGCACGAATCTTAACCACGGATACATAAGAGCATCTAAATCATCAGTTATAAAAACACGTCTTACATATAGCTTTACAAAATTGCGTCGGCTAGGGTCAAACATATCCCACGGTCTTAATGTTGGGATATATAAAAGTGATGTGAATTCTATTTTGCCTTCAGCTTTCCAGTGAGAAACCATAAGGGGTTCATCAAAACCACCTGATATATGTTTGTAAAAATTATCATATTCCTCTTTAGGTATTTCATTTTTAGGGCGCATCCAAAGGGCAGAGGCGCTATTTACTGCTTTTGCATCTTTATCTTTTGCGACCTCTGACGGCGCGCCTATAAATATTGGAACGTCAATATGGTCTGAATATTCTTTGATTGTGGTTTCAATTTTATGATCTAGTAAAAATTCAGATGCTTCATCTTTTATATAAAGGGTAATTGCCGTTCCACGATTACCGTCTAGGCGTGCCATTTCAATTTCATTTGGTTCACGAATGGTAAATCCTGTTTTTCCATCAGACTCCCACAGCCATGTTTCATTACTTTTTGCCTTTTTACTAACAACCTGAATCTTATGAGAAACCATATAGCTTGCATAAAATCCTACTCCAAACTGACCTATTAGCTTTAATTTAGCATCATCATTATCATTTGCATTTTTCATTTGCTCCATCAGCGCTGCTGTTCCTGATTTAGCTATAGTGCCAAGATTCTCAGCAAGTTCTTCTTTGCTCATACCTATGCCATTATCAACAATACTTAATGTTCTATTTGTTGTATCTTTATAAATACAAATTCTAAAATCTGGATTGTCCTTTATTAAATCAGGATTTGTTATTGCATCATACCTTAGGCGATCACATGCATCTGCTGAGTTAGATATAAGCTCACGTAGGAATACATCATGGTTAGTGTAGAGTGCATTTGCAACTATATCTAAAAGGCGCGATACATCAGCGCTAAAATTTTGTTTTTCTTGGTAGTTATTAGTTTCTTTTTGTGCGCTCATTACCCAAATACTCCATATTATCTTATGCGTAATATGGATTTATGCACCGAATCAATAGAATAATCAAGAGTATAGGAGAGTTACATATTGGCTTTAATATAAAATACGTTAGATAGAAAATATGTTGGTATGTGGTTTATAATATTAAGTTTCTTTTTGTAATTTTTATTATTTTTTCATGCATATATCCTATGAATTACACTTACAAAAGTATATACTGCGCTTTGTGAAGATATAAAGTTATTCCAACAGCAAAGGTTTACTCTAATGAAAAAAGTTACAATGATGATGATGGTGGTTTCAATTTTTGCTTTAGGGGCATGTGATACTACTACAATGCAGGATAAGGGAACTAAGGAGGTCGTCGGTACGGGGGCTGGCGCGCTAATTGGCGGTATTTTAGGTTCAAAAGTTGGTGGTGGATCTGGGCAGCTATGGGCAACTGGAGCAGGTGCTTTGCTAGGTGCCTATTTAGGTAATGAGATTGGAAAATCCCTTGATGCCGCAGATAAGCAGCAAATGTCTGCTGCTGTTTATCAGGCTCAATCTGCACCTATTGGAGAGCCTATTTCCTGGAATAATCCAGAAAGTGGAAATTCAGGAGAGGTAGTAGCGGTAAAAGATGGTTATACGGCTAGTGGTCGTTATTGTCGTGAGTTCCAGCAAACTGTCCATATAGGCGGTAGAGATGAAACAGCTTATGGAACCGCTTGTCAACAACCAGATGGTAGTTGGGAAATTGTAAATAAATAACGGATATTGTTTATTATCGTTATTAATTGAAAAAGGGGTCATCGGGTAAATTATGATGATCCTTTATCATTTTGTTCTTTTTATGGCATTTGGGCTTATAAAATTGGTAATATTCACTTCCGTTTTTTTATGCTTGTCGGTATTATTCATGTTGTTAGGGGTTTTTTGAGATTTGCTCTCATCATTTATTTGCCGCGCTAGCATTATTCCGCAGTGTATAGAAGAAAATTCATCATTTTGTGATATAAAGTCTAAAATATCGTCCCATGAAAGATGCCCGTTGTCTCTTTTTATATGGAAAAGTTGTTTTGATAACTCACTTAATGTTTCCCATGTAATGTTATTAACTTCTTCCTCATAGCGGCAAATGGCATCTTTGAAAACATTTTCAAAAATATCATCAGTAGGGCATTTCCTAATCATATCTGCCATGGGAATTAGGGCAGGTACACACCATCCCATAACTTTCCCCTCTTTTAATGATATATTTTGTTTATTTATTATATCTATTATCAAATTATAATCTTCTGGATTTGCAATATTTCTTTGAATAGTTTCAAGAAGCTCTCTACATAGCTTTTTATGCAGGCGTGAATTTACTTCTTGATTTGTGTATGGGTTATAATCTTGTATGTTTGTGATTATTTCAGGTTTTTTGGATATATTTTCTGAGATCATATCAGCAATAGATTGAACATAAGTATTGTCACTGGTGTAAAGAGCTGCTCCTAATATTGTTTCTATATTATATCCTATCCAAGCTAGTTGCTGAGATGGAGAGCTAAAGCTTTGCCATTGTTCAATAGATGTTGACGTATGAGTATTGCCAATATCTTCTGTAATTTTAACGGCTGATTGTATGGTTTTCTTATTTTTTTTATATTGTTTAATATTGTCTTTGAATAAGTATCCTAGCGTATCAATGCATATTGGGAAGGGGAATTCTTCGGCTCTAAAACCTGTTTTGGGAGTAAGGGTGTCTATTATCCTTTGTTTTGACAGTGTTTCAAATGCTTTTTCCTTTCCTTGTAATGTTTGAACGCTGGCTGAAAATATGTCTCCCATAAGATTCCTATGAAATCTTTGGTAGTTATCGAGCTTGGGTATTATAATATTATAATTATCTGTAAAATCATAAGATGCTTTTTTGTCCTTTGACCTTCTATAATTTATATATTCTTTGTACAATGCGATGGCATGCCAAGATATGTGGAGTGTATGGCTTTTTAAGTCATCTATTGTATCAAAACGGGTATAATTCAAAAAACATAATGCTAGATAAGCATTATTTTGAAAAACTCCTAAAAAACCGGGATTATTGAATCTTGAAATATAGATAAATTGGGTTCGGTTTTGTTCTAAAATTTTGCGCATAGCATCTATATCTGGATAGTTAAGCATATATTTGCCTGCAGGGTGTTCACTTATTTCTGCTGTATCTGAGATAAATGCTTTTTCGCGCTCATTTTCCTTATGTATAGTAAAGTGTATGTGTAGATCAGGGTAGCATGATTGTACCTGCCTTCTTATAACATTGCATATATGTTTTGCTGATTTATAATCTACAGACATGAATCCTTCATATTCTGTTGTAGGTGGATTTAACAACTTGTCCGCCATTGTAGCAGAGTTTTACCTTTCTAAGAAGTAAGGCTATAATTTTTTTGTAATTAATTTACCTTAATATTATTCCTTGATCTAGACGGGGCTGTGTAAATGTGTACGATAATGGCTAGTTGTGAATTTTAATATGATAGTAAGAAAATATGATGAATAGTGATTTTTTAAAAGGCAAGCGTGGTCTTGTAATGGGCGTAGCAAATGATAGATCTATAGCTTGGGGAATCGCCAAAGTAGCGGCTGATAATGGTGCAGAACTGGCATTTACTTATCAGGGCGATGCTTTGCTAAAGCGGGTAAAGCCTTTGGCGCAGAAAGTTTGCTCTGATATTTTGCTTCCTTGTGATGTTACTGATGAGGCAAGCATTGATGCGGCCTTTGCTGAGATTAAATCGCTGTGGGGGGGGATAGATTTTGTAATTCATGCCATAGCTTTTTCTGATAAGAATGAGCTTGATGGTATGTATCTTAATACATCACGTGATAATTTCTTAAAAACAATGGATATTTCCGTTTACTCATTTACCGCTGTTGCGCAAAGGGCTGTTCCTTTAATGAGAGATGGTGGCTCGCTTTTAACCCTTACTTATTACGGGGCAGAGCAGGTGATGCCACATTATAATGTTATGGGTGTGGCTAAAGCAGCTTTGGAGGCAAGTGTTAAATATCTTGCTGCTGATCTGGGCAAGGATAATATTCGCGTTAATGCCATTAGTGCAGGACCAATTAAAACACTAGCAGCAAGTGGTATTGGTGATTTTCGTTTTATATTGAAATGGAATGAACTTAACGCACCACTTAAACGTAATGTAACAATTGATGATGTTGGTCGCTCTGGTTTATTCTTGCTTTCTGATCTTGGTAGTGGTGTTACTGGTGAAATTCTGCATGTTGATGCTGGTTATCATACTGTTGGTATGCTGGCAGTAGATAGCGCATCTGAAACGGCACAATTACTTGCTAGTGTGAAGTCTAAAGGCAATAAAGGTGATCAGGTCGCATAATCTACATACTAAGCGATAATAGGCGATAATATATGTCTAAAAAAATCTGGTTTAAAGATTACACTGCAGGTTATTTAGAAGGCCTTCGTAATGCTAATATGGGTGTGCATATTGGCTTGGAGATTACCGAGGTTGGCTCAGACTTTTTAAAAGGAAGACTTCCTGTTGATAACCGAACAACTCAGCCCTTTGGTATACTTCATGGCGGGGCAAGTTGCGTTCTTTCCGAAACATTGGGAAGTGTTGGCGCGTGGATGACTATTGACCCCGATAAATATCGCGCTGTTGGAGTGGAGATCAACTGTAACCATATTCGCGCAGTAACAAAGGGATATGTTATAGGAACATGCATACCAGTTCATATCGGTAGGCGCACACAAGTATGGCAAACTGATATGGTAGAAGAGACGACAGGAAAGCGCAGCGCAATAAGCCGTATGACCGTGGCAATTATTGAGCATGGGACTTTGTCTGCGCAAAAAGAAAAGATTAAGGTGGAATAGCAAAATGTCTGGCAATCATTTCGGGAACTTATTTCAGTATACAACTTTTGGCGAAAGTCACGGTAAGGCTATTGGCGTGGTTATTGATGGAGTTCCTCCGTGTATTCCTATAGATAAAGAATATATACAGAAATTTCTAGATCTTAGAAAGCCTGGGCAATCGCGTCACACAACTCAGCGTAAAGAACCTGATGAAGTTCAGATACTATCTGGTGTATTTGAAGGAATAACAACAGGAACGCCAATTGGTTTATTGATTCACAATAAAGATCAAAAATCTAAGGATTATAGCGATATAAAAGATAAGTTTCGCCCTGGTCATGCGGATTACACATATCATAAAAAATATGGTGTACGTGATTATCGCGGAGGTGGGCGTTCATCGGCTCGTGAAACTGCGATGCGCGTGGCTGCGGGCGCGGTGGCTCGTAAAGTTCTTGAACATCAAATTGGTAAGCATATAAAAATCCGTGGTTGCGTAGTGCAGATAGGAAGTGAAAAGCTAAAAAACCGTGATAGGTGGGACTGGGATTATGTAACGCAAAGTCCGTTATTTTGTCCTGATTCTAAAACGGAGGAAAACTGGAAAAGCTATTTGGATAGTGTGCGTAAAAGTGGATCTAGTGCTGGTGCGTTAGTAGAAGTGCATGCAAGTGGAATCCCCGCAGGTCTTGGCGCTCCTGTATATGATAAATTAGATGCTGATCTTGCAAAAGCTATGATGAGTATTAACGCTGTTAAGGCGGTGGAAATTGGTAATGGTTTTGATTGTGTTGCTTTGGATGGAGAAAATAACGTTGATGAAATTCGCACAGGTGCAGGTGGAAACCCCAAATTTCAAAGCAATAATGCAGGAGGTATATTAGGAGGCATTTCTTCTGGGCAAGATATTGTTGTGCGTGTGGCATTTAAGCCAACTAGCTCAATTTTAATTCCGCGAAAAACTATTGATAAAGATGGTAATGAAACGGATATAATAACCAAAGGTCGGCATGATCCATGCGTTGGTATTCGTGGCGTTCCCGTGGCAGAGGCGATGATGGCATGTGTTCTTGCCGATCATTGGCTGCGTCATAAGGCGCAATGTCTTTGAATAAAGTCATATGATTAGAAAAATTAAAGATTTATTTCTATATATAATGTTTTTTGTTAGATTTGATTATGGAAGAAAACAAAGATGTTAAGAAAGATAAAGATGTATTTTTTACAAGGCTAAAACCAAAAATAGTAAATTTTTTCGCTTTGTTTGGTGTATTGTTCTTTATTTTATTGGCTTTAGCAATAGTTTACGTTTTGGCATATCCTAAGATAAAAAAGAAGGAGGATGGGGCTAAACCAACAATTCCCATAGCCGATGGTGTTAAACTTTATAATGAGATGCAAAAAACTAATGAAGAGAAAGCCCGTATTAGAAAAATATATGATGCTAGAGATTATTATAGAGCCAAAAACATTAAAAGAAATACACATAAGTAATAGTAAATTTAACTAATGATAAATTAAAAAAGTGTTTTTGTAATATTTTTTATATGATAGCTTTTGTTCAATTGGATAAATAATAAGAATTATAATAATGCAGCAAGACCCTTGGTTAAGACAAAAAAAATTACATAGCTCTCAGCCACCAAAGATTGTAGGCAAAGCTAGAAAAAAATGGCGTCTAATGCCTGTATTATGGTTGGCTTTTAAGCGAACGTCCATGATTATTGGTGCTTTTGTAATTATATCGTCTGTAGCTATGTCTTTTATGTTTGCCCCATTGATGGAAGATATTGATAAAAGCCTTCCAGATAAAATGGTTTTATATATGGAGTTAGATGGCAATATAGGCGACCTTCCCAAGGAAAGCAGTTTTGTTGATCCATTTATAAAAAACAATAAAACTGTGAAAAATTATATTGATGCGTTAGGGCGCGCAAAAGTAGATCCGCGCGTTGAAGGAATTTATACAAAAATTGGAAAAAGCCATCTTTCTATTGCACATATTCAAGAGTTACGCCGCGCTATTCACGATTTTAGAAAAAGTGGAAAATTTGCGTATATTTATGCAACTTCTTATATGCAAGGGCTTGGAGGGTATTATCTGGCATCTGCCTTTGATGAGATATGGATGCAGCCATTAGGCGTTGTAATGATAAACGGTCTTAATGCGGAAATGCCATATTTTCGTAAAGTTCTTGATACGCTGGGGATAGAACCACAAATTTTTAAGCGTAAAGAATATAAGGGCGCTTATGATATGTTTACTGAAAGTGAAATGCCAGAGCCAAGCAGGCGTGCTACAACTGCTTTGATAAATGATATAGCAGATATTGTTAAGGCCGATATAGCCGAAGATAGGGAAATATCAGAAGAGGACGTGAATTATATTGTTAATAAAGGTCTTTTAATTGATAGTGAAGCTACTAAACTCAAAGTTGTTGATCGTATTGATTATGAAGATAGATTGATTTCTAAAATAAATGAAGATGTTACGGGTTATCCTGATAATAGCGATCAACTTTATGTAAAATTTTCATCTTATGTTTCTGAGATGATTGAGCAAAAAAATATATATGATAATAGTATTTTTAGAGCTGAGCATGATGCTGTTTCTTATAAACCTAGGGTGGCTTTGGTTTACGCTGTTGGTGCGATTATGGATTCTGATCGTCATAGTAGTCCGGCATTTGTTGATGACGGTATTGCCGGAGCGAAAGGGATATCTAAGGCTCTTTTAGATGCTGCTGATGATGATAGCATAGGCGCTGTTGTACTTAGGATTGATAGCCCCGGAGGATCTCCTGTAGCATCGGAAACAATTTTGCGCGCTATACAAAAAGTTCAGGAAAAAGGAAAAACCGTAACGGTTTCAATGGGACCAGTGGCTGCATCTGGTGGCTATTGGATAGCAAGTCTTGCCGATGAGATATTTGTTTTACCTACAACAATTACCGGCTCTATCGGTGTGTTGGGGGGGAAGTTTTCTCTTAAAAAACTATGGTCAACTATTGGTGTTACATGGGATTTTGTTCGCTGGGGTGATAATTCTGCAATGTGGTCAATGAATCAACCTTATTCTAAAAGTGAGGCTGAGCGGGTAAATACCATGATGGATAATGTATATAATAATTTCTTAGAGCGCGTTTCTAAGGGGCGTAATATGAGCATTGATGAGGTTGATAAAATTGCAAGGGGGCGTGTCTGGTCAGGGAAACAAGCTGTTGAGTTAGGGCTGGCTGATCAATTTGGAGGGTTAAATGATGCTTTGGATTATGCAGCCGTTCAACTTGGTTTAAGGAATAGGCTAGATGCCGATATTGTTATTCTTCCTAAGCCTTTATCCACAGTAGAACAAATTATAAAGCTGTTTGAAGGGCAAGTGGAAACCAAAGAGGATATGCGCGTATTATCCGAACTATTTTCAGGAATTATATCGAATTTTAAGCAAATGGTGATAATGAAAGGAATAGGACATCAGGGTGCCGTTATATATGATCCCGTAAGTATTGAGTAACTTTTTTATATTATTTACATTATATGAAAAAAAGGTATATGAAACAAAAGTATCACGCTTTTTGAGCATTTTTTACATGTGCTACTTCTTGGTTTTTTTGCGAAACGGCTAGGTTATTTTTTTTTTCTGATATATCACTGCTCAAATCTTCAAGAAGTGGCTTTAATTGGTCAAACATATCGTGAAATGACATTATAATGTGATCTGACCCTATATTTTTTTCCATAACGGCAAGGGTGGCGTTAAGAGCAAATGCGATGGGTATAACCTCACCTTTGATGATTTTTGAAGCTTCTAGGGCTGCGATAATATCTTTTCTACGATCTCCGATATACCATATAACATCATCATTATCAGGGGTTATTTTCATTTTTTTTATGGCTAATAAAATGGGTTCGGGGTGGGGCTTTGAATTTGTAATATCCTCACGAAATACGGTTGATTTAAAATAATCATTAAGATCAAATTTGTTTAAAATATCATGCCCGTATCCTTTACCAAGCCCATTACTGACTAGTGCTGTAGGGATATTATGCTTATTCAGTAAATCAAGAACATCATAAAGCCCAGGGCAGGGTTGAACTATTTGTTCGACTGGCTTTCTGCGGAATTTATGTATAGCACGATGAACTATTAGCTTAGGTTTTTTTTTGTTTTTATTGCTCCATTCAGGGTCGTGCCATTCAGGTACTATCCTTCCTTTAGCTCCACGTTTAAATAACCATGTAAATATTTTTGATATTTTGTAAAATAGGCTGTCAAATAATTCAAGAATATGAAGCAACCTAGGGTTGATATGCCTTACGGCAGTACCATCCATATCAAATATAACTATTGTTGGTTTTTTTATGCTCATATATTTGAAACTTTAATGTTAAATACAGACAATATCAACTTTAATCGGATTTAAATTATAAATAGTGTCTATAACATATATTATATATGTCTTATACCATTAGAGATGAAGCTAGGGTGGCTATTCTTTTTGCATCTAGACCTGCTTCTTGATATTGGGCTGTTTGGTTATTATGATTTTGAAACATATCTGGTAAAGTCATAGTTCTTATTTTCAACCCCTTATCCAATAGTGCATTACTTGACAAAAACTCAAGAACATAAGATCCAAAACCTCCTCTTGATCCTTCTTCTATGGTTATTATGCTGTCATGATTTTGAGATAAAGATTTAATCATTACCTTATCAAGGGGTTTAGCAAAACGAGCATCAGCAATTGTTATATCTATATTTGTTTGGCTTTTAATTATTTTAGCCGCGGCTTTGCACTCTTCTAATCTTGTGCCAAGACTTAATATAGCAAGTTTTTTACCCTTTTGAATTATATTACCTTTTCCTATAGGAAGTATTTTTGTTTCACTGTCTAACTCTATTCCAATACCATTACCCCTTGGATAGCGTATAGCGATAGGACCTTCATCATAGGCAGCGGCAGTTGCAACCATATTTGCTAACTCTTTTTCATTAGAAGGAGCCATAATCACAAAATTTGGCAGACACCCAAGATAGGCAATGTCAAAGACACCTGCATGTGTTTGACCATCTTCACCAACAAGACCTGCTCTATCCATACAAAAACGTACAGGAAGGTTTTGTATTGCTACATCATGTATTATTTGATCATATGCACGCTGCATGAATGTAGAGTAAATAGTTACAAAAGGCTTATAACTTTGGGTTGCCAAACCTGCTGCAAAAGTAACGGCGTGTTGTTCTGCTATACCAACATCAAAAGATCTTTCAGGGTAGGCTTTTGCAAAAGCATCAATACCTGTTCCTGAAGGCATCGCAGCAGTTATAGCGACAATCTTTTCATCATCTTTTGCTAATTTTATTAAAGTATCAGAATATATTTGGGTATAGCTTGGAGCTGGTGATTTTACTGTTTTCTGAGTGCCTGTGACTATATCAAATCTTTTAACCCCATGCATTTTATCAGCAGAATTTTCTGCATGGTGATAGCCTTTACCCTTTTGAGTAATAGCATGAATTAACACAGGTCCTTCGTGATTACTATTTTTTACATTATTTAAAATTGAAAGTAGATCACTTAAATTATGCCCATCAACGGGACCTATATAATAAAACCCCATATCTTCAAATAATGAACCACCACCAAGAGCACCTCTTGCCCTTTCTTCGGCCTTCTTCGCGACATTTCTTATTGTTGAAGGCAAAACATCAGTTATTTTCTTTCCAAATTCACGTACATTTATATAAGGCTTTGAGGATACTAATTTAGTTAAATGACTGCTCATTGCCCCCACTGGTGGAGCAATAGACATATCGTTATCATTTAATATAATAATTAAGCGACTCTTCTTACCATCAATTGTTAAAGCACCTGCATTATTCATGGCTTCATAAGCCATCCCAGCAGACATAGCGCCATCACCAATAACACAAATTACATAATTTTTTCTTCTATCAGGATTTAATAAAATATCCAAATCTCTGGCAACGGCCATACCAAGACCAGCAGATATTGAAGTAGAGCTGTGGCCTGCTCCGAAAGGGTCATACTTGCTTTCTGATCTTTTCGTAAAGCCAGAAATTCCACCGCCTTGGCGCAGTTTATGCATTTGTTTTTTTCTACCTGTCAGAATTTTATGGGGGTAAGATTGATGCCCTACGTCCCATATTATTTTATCATCTGGAGCATCAAATATTGCATGTAAAGCAACTGTAAGCTCAACAACGCCTAATCCTGCGCCCAAATGTCCCCCTGTTTTAGAAACACAGCCGATCATGAATGATCTGATTTCTTCACATAATTGGCATAGATGACTTACCGACAGGTTTTTTATATCCTTCGGGAAGTTGACCTTTTCCAGTAGATGAGTTCTAGAAGTGTTGTTTACAGCTTCTTCATCTGATATTTGTTTCTCAGCATTTTTCATTGTGTGCTTGTTCTACCGCAAAGGGTTTATATAAATCAACAAAATTGATATTTTAAGCGCGACGCTCTAAAACATAAAGCGCAAGATCTACTAGAGTTTGCTCTCGTCCATCGAATATACGCAAATGTTTTATTGCTTGTTCAATAAGCATCTCTGCTCTTTCTTTAGCTTGCTCTTTTCCCATAGCTGAAACAAAAGTTGATTTTCCAGCTTGTTCATCTTTTCTTGTGTCCTTGCCCGTATCTTGGGGGTCTGCTTCCACATCAAGAATATCATCTGTAACTTGAAATGCTAAACCAAGATCATGGGCATAGTTGCATAGAGCCTTTTTGTGAGGTTCGCTTGCTTTTCCTAAAATAGCGCCTGCTTCACAAGCAAAAGCCATTAATTTGCCAGTTTTCATTCTTTGCATACGCGAAATAGTACCTAAGTCAAAATTTTCTTTTTCTGCAATAAGGTCAAGCATTTGACCGCCGACCATACCATGACCACCTGAGGCTTTTGCAAGCTCTTGTATAAGTTCACAGCGGACATGAGGGTCTTCATGAGTTTCAGGTTCACTTAATATTTCAAATGCAAATGTTAATAACGCATCACCTGCTAGAATGGCGGTTGCCTCATCAAATTGTTTATGCACCGTCGGTTTTCCGCGCCTTAAAGACGCATCATCCATAGCAGGAAGATCATCATGTATAAGTGAATAGCAATGTATAAATTCAAGAGCTGCTGCAACTCTTCGCGCTCTTGCTGGATCAACATTAAATAATGCTGCGCAGTTTATAACCAAAAATGGTCTTAGACGTTTCCCTCCACCTAAAGTTCCGTGGCGCATAGCATCAAAAAGCTTGTTTTCGGCCAAATCTGTGCTTGGTAATAAGCGCTCTATTGTTTTATTGATAGCTGCGCTAGCTTCATCCATTTTTTTTTGCAGTTGTGGGTCTGCATTTCTTGGTGATGGTGCCATTTTTAACCTATTGAATCTAGGGGTTGTGTATTTATACTGCCATCATTAGAGATGGAAATTTTTTCAATTTTTGCTTGCGCTTCTTTTAGCTTGTTTTCGCAATGAATCTTTAACGCTGTTCCACGCTCATAAGCTTTTATGGATTCTTCTAATGCTGTATCTCCGGTTTCTAAGGCTCTTACTATGGTTTCCAGTTCTCTAAGAGCCTCTTCAAAGCTTAAAGTTTCAACCGCTTTAGGTTCTGTCATGCCTTTTTACCCTTGATATATATTATATAAAACGAATGAGAGTGTATTCCAGAAGTAGAATATGCTCAAGATATTTAAGCACTAAGTCCTAAATTCTGTTCTAACCCTCCACAAAGCATATGCCCAAGCAATATATGCATTTCTTGAATACGCGCAGTAATATCAGATGGAACAATGATTATTTGGTCACATAATTCCTTCATACGGCCACCATCGCGCCCTGAAAAGCCAATTGTTACTATGTTTTTAGAACGAGCCATTTCTAATGCCTTGATAATATTAGGACTATTTCCTGATGTGCTTAGGGCTATTGCTATATCTCCATTTTTTCCTATAGCATCAATTTGGCGTGAAAATATATGCTCAAAGCCAAAATCATTACCTGTAGCTGTTAATGCAGAGGTGTCAGTTGTTAGAGCAATAGCAGCAATAGGAGAGCGATTATTTATAAAACGTACGGTAAGTTCTGTTGCTAAATGTTGGGCATCTGATGCACTACCACCATTTCCAAAGAACAGTATCTTATTTCCTAATTTTATCGCCTTTGTGCATGTTTTTATTATGTTTTTAAACTCACTCAATGACGATATTGCTGTTTTATTAGCCGTTTTTATATGTGATTGGGTTTGTTCATTCCAATATTGCTCAATGTCAAAACCTGTCATGTAAGTTTATTCCTTACCTTTTTCTTTTTCTTTTTTATTATTAGGCTTGGTTTTTATAGCAGCCTGTGCACTTGCAACAGGAACCATGTGCTCCCTATTATATGCAAGCTGATCCTTAGTAACCTGAAAACCAATAAAAATCCTATAGTTACTGGCTTGGTTCTTATTTTTTATAGGGATTATTTGGCGCAGATTCTCATAATATGTATGCTCATTTTCCTTTGCACCATAAGTAAGAGAGGCTGCAAATATCTCTTTTGCCATAATCTTACCAGTAGGAGTTGTAACAGCAACAAAGAAAGGGTATGAGAAAAACGGCTTATCCGTTGATTTTTTTCTTCCCTTTGCGCCAAGATGTCCATCAAAAATTAATTTTAGATCTACAATCGCAGTTTTTGATGATAGCTTACAAGTGCTTTGTGCGCTTTTTAGGTCAACACGGGAGATTAAATTCTTTTTTATTTGTTTTTTAGGGTCTGAAAAATCACTTATTGAACTAAGGTCATCAACAATTTCTACTTGCGGGCAGGGGCTTCTTAATAGTTTTTCTGCACTTTTTCCTGTAACGTTGGCTATAGCTATATTGCCTTCGGCTATATCATAAGCATCGTCCATAGCGCCCTCTAGTGTCTGGCAAGCAGAAATAGAAGGCATAATGATAAGAAAAGCTAATAATTTCAGATATTTCATCTGTTTTTATGTCCTGATATAATAAACCCATATAATTCCGCGTTATTGCTATACTACGCAAAACATAATGGATAGGCAAGGAGGGTATAGATTATTTATAAAATATTGCTTATATAGGTTTTCATGGAAAGAAGGCCTTTAAAGATTTTATTAGCGGCGCCACGTGGTTTTTGTGCTGGGGTAGATAGAGCAATTCAAATTGTTGAGTTAGCACTAGAAAAATATGGCGCCCCGGTATATGTGCGCCATGAAATCGTCCATAATAAATTTGTAGTTAATTCATTGCGAGATAAGGGCGCGGTTTTTGTAGAAAAACTCAATGAAATTCCTAATGATGGGCAGCCCGTTATTTTTTCGGCTCATGGTGTAGCTAAATCGGTACCAGAAGAAGCAAAAAACCGTAAAATGTTTTTTATTGATGCAACTTGTCCATTAGTTAGTAAAGTTCATAGAGAAGCTGAACGACATGCAAAAAGTGGGGATACGGTTATTTTAATAGGTCACGCTGGTCATCCGGAGGTTATCGGTACGATGGGGCAGCTACCCAAAGGCGCTGTTAAGTTGGTTGAAAAGGTAGAAGATGTAAATACTCTTGATATTGATGATGATTATAAGTTGGCATATTGCACGCAAACCACGCTTTCAGTTGATGATACGGCAGGAATTGTTGAGGCTTTACAACAGCGTTTTCCGCATATTAAAAGCCCTAAAAAGGAAGATATTTGTTATGCCACGACTAATCGCCAAGCAGCAATGAAGGCTATAGCTCCGTTAAGTGATGCGGTAATGGTTCTTGGTGCGCCTAATTCATCAAATTCTAATCGTTTGGTTGAGGTTGCCGCTCTTAATGGTTGTGAAAAGGCAATGTTGGTTCAGCGCGTAGATGAAATCAACTGGGCATGGTTAGATGGTATAAATTCTTTAGGGCTTAGCGCTGGTGCTTCGGCTCCTGAAATTTTGATAAATGAAGTGATTGAAAAGGCAAAGGAATTTTTTATAGTTGAGTTAGAAGAGATTGCAATCACTCAAGAAAACGTTCATTTTAAAGTTCCTAAAATTTTGAGTGAAGTTTAAATATTATGAAATTAACAAAGCAAGATTTTTTAAATAAGTCTAAAAAGGCCATTACCCTTATAGGCATGTCTGGTGCAGGTAAAACCTATATTTCATGCCAGTTAGAGAAATGGGGGTGGTATAGTTACTCATGTGATTATGTTATTGGTGCAAAATATTTAAAGGATGAGTTAGATAATTCCAAAGGTATAAGCGCAGAGAATATTGGAGCTTTATCCGTTTATCTTGGAAAGTTGGGTAAACCCCTATCGGGTGGTTTTGATCTTGAGTTATTTAGGCAACGGCAAAAATCATATTATGATGCAGAGATTATGGCTCTTAATGATATGGCTAGAGTTTTGGATAATGTTTCAGGTGATTTTGTCCATGACTCTACTGGAAGTTTATGTGAAATAGAAGATGATGAGTTGCTTCGAAAAATTGGAGAGCAAACTTTGTTTATTTATTTGAAAACAGGCAAAGATGAAGAACAAGAAGTATTAAGGCGCGCGCGCGAATATCCAAAGCCGTTATTTTTCCCTCCTAGGTTTTTAACTGAAAAACTTGATATATATATGTCGGAAAATGGCTATCATAATGTTGCAGAAATAGAGCCTGATGATTTTTCTCGCTGGGTTTTTCCAATTTTATTTGAGGCACGCAAACCCAAATATCAAAGGCTAGCAGATTTATATGGAGTAACAGTTCCAAGCAGTGAGTTTAAAAATATACAATCTTCGGATCAGTTTGTTGAAATAATTGCTAAGCATTTGGATAATTCATGACAAATTATGTTGAAATATATACTGATGGAGCATGTAGCGGTAATCCAGGTTCTGGTGGTTGGGGCGCGCTGATGCGTTATAATGGGCATGAAAAAGAAATATATGGTGGAGAAAAAGAAACCACCAACAACCGTATGGAGATGATGGCAGTTATAAAATCCCTTGAAGCACTAAAAAAGCCTTCAAATGTTAGGTTATATACTGACAGCAAATATGTCATGCAAGGTATTACTGAGTGGCTAGAGGGTTGGAAGAAAAGAGGTTGGAAAACTGCATCTAAAAAACCAGTTAAAAATAAAGATTTATGGGAACGTATAGACTTGTTGGTTGAAAGACATAATGTTGAATTTATTTGGGTGAAGGGGCATGCAGGTCACGTGGAAAATGAAAGAGCAGATGAATTAGCAAGGTTTGGTATTCCTTCTTAGTTTATTATCTTATAAATAAGTGCGTAATCATGTTATTTGCTACTCAATGTGTTTGTTACCATTCATAAGACGTTCTTTTGCTTTATCCTCACCAATAAGAAGTAGCAATATACCAAGCTCTGGACCATGATCCATTCCTGTAAGTGCCTGACGAAGAGGCATAAATAAATCACGACCTTTGCGTCCAGTTTTTTCTCTTATTGCTTTTGTCCATTCTTTCCATGTATTTTCACCCCATGGGGTAGGCGGGAGTAGCTCTAGTGCTTGGCTGATAAATTCTTTGTCTTTAATAACAGGATTAACAGGACCTTTCGCAACTTGCCACCAATCTTTAATATCAGATAATTTTTCTATATTTGGACGGACAGCAAGCCAGAATTCTTCATCAATATCTGATAAGCCAATAGAACTTAATCTGTGCTTTATTGATGAAAAATCTAATTCATGCAAAATCTTTGCGTTAAGGCGCTTAAGTTCTTCAGCATCAAATTTAGGTGTTCCTCGTGAGAATGTAGAAATATCAAAGCTTTCTATTACCTTTTTAATATCTGTGAAAATTTCTATTGGTTCAGATGTGCCAAGTCTAGCCATTAGACTTACAATGGACATGGGTTCTAGCCCATCTTTTTGTAAATCGTGTAAACTCAAAGAGCCAATGCGTTTAGATAATTTCTCTCCTTCTTTGTCTGAAAGAAGAGGCAAATGTGCAAATTTTGGTGGTTTTGATCCAAGAGCTTCAAACATTTGAATATGACATGCAGTATTAGAAACATGGTCTTCCCCGCGTATTACATGGGTTATACCATAATCAATATCATCAATAACCGAGCAAATGTGATATAGCGGAGTTCCATCTTCACGTATTAAAACAGGGTCTGATAAGTCCGCGCCATTAAATTTAACATCACCTCTGACCAAGTCATTCCATTCAATAGGTTTGTGATCCATTTTAAAACGCCAATGTGCTTTTCGTCCTTCATCTTCGTAGGATTTTATTTGTTCATTAGTAAGATTGAGGGATTGCCTGTCATATATTGGCGGTAATTTACGAGATAGCTGGCTCTTGCGCTTTAGATCAAGTTCATTAGGCGTTTCATAGCATGGATATAAGCGTCCATCAGCTTTAAGTTGTTCAATTTTTTTATTATATATTTGTGTTCTATTATGTTGGTAAAGCTTGCTATCCCAATCAATACCAAGCCATTTTAAACCAGATAGAATAGCTTTTTCATATTCCTTCTTAGAGCGCTCTTGATCTGTGTCATCGATCCTAAGTAAGAAATGTCCGTTTTGTGATCGTGTGAACAGCCATGCTATCAATGCAGTTCTGGCATTGCCAACATGTAACATTCCTGTAGGGGAGGGGGCAAATCTAACTTTTACACTCATATTATTCTCTTTTCATATTATAAGTAAGTTGTTCTTTAATAGTTATATCAGTAGCTTTTTTCAATCTTATTTATAAAGCGGTTAGTCAAGGGGTATCTGCGATCTCTTCCAAATGCTCTATATGATATGCGCGTTCCAGGAGGTGACTGGTAGCGTTTATATTCCGTATTTCTTAAAAGGCGTGCTACTTTTTCAACTTCATATGGATATTTCAGGCATTTATTTTGTATATCATGCAAAATTTCAGAAGCACACTCCCAGTCGACATTATCATATTCAATAAGCAAGCGTAATATATCATCAAGTAAATAATAGGGGGGTAGGCTATCTTGATCTTTTTGGTTTTTGCGTAATTCTGCCGTTGGCTCTTTTGTTATTATGCGTTGAGGTATTATATCTTTATCTTTATCTTTATCTTTATTAAGCCATTTTGATAATTCATAAACTTGGGTTTTATATACATCTTTTAATGGATTAAATCCGCCATTCATATCACCATAAAGCGTACAATATCCCACTGCCATTTCACTTTTGTTTCCAGTTGTAAGCAGCATTTCTCCACTAATGTTAGATAGTGCCATTAGTATTGTTCCACGGATTCTGCTCTGAGTATTTTCATGTGCAAGACCATTAAGGTTAGGAATTATATTCTCAAAAGTTGATATTGCCTGCTCAATTTTTATTATTTCATATTTAACACCTAGTAGTTTTGCACATTCTTTTGCATCATCAAGGCTTTCTTGAGATGTGAATTCGGAAGGAAGCATAATACAACGCACATGATCTTTTCCAAGGGCATCAACTGCTATGGTGGCGGTCAATGCGCTATCTATCCCGCCAGACAAACCAATTAAAACATCAGAAAATCCATTTTTATGAACATAATCCTTAACGCCTGTAACAAGTGCTTTATATATAAGTTCTTGTTCATTGCATTGTTTATTTACAATGTTAATATTATCAATAACATCTATTGATTTGGGGTTTCTACTTACTTTTGTTTGAATTATAGATTTTTCAAATGCTGGGGCTATATAAGAAATTTTTTGATCTTTTGACATTATGAAAGATCTACCATCAAATACTAACTCATCTTGTCCACCAAACATATTTAGATAAATTAAGTCAAGGCTGGTTTCTGATACGGCTTTAATGGCAACTGATTTTCTTTTATCAAATTGATGAGAGTGGAAAGGGCTTCCATTTATTGCAATTAAAAACTCTGCACCATTATTTTTTAGGTGGAGTGAAACATCGCTATGCCAGAGATCTTCACAAATCATGATTCCTAACTTATGACCATGAAATGATACAGGCATTGGTAAAGGACCACTTGCAAAGGTTCTGGGCTCATCAAATACAAAATTATTGGGGAGCTTGTGTTTTAATATTATATCTGTGATTTTACCACTTTTAACAATAAGGGCGGCATTGTATATTTTGCTGTTTTTACGCCATATTGTAGGTATTAGAGCAGAAGAGTTATAATTTTTGCTCTGTGTGCGGATATGCTCAAGTTTTTGTTCAAGATAATCAATAAATGCGCTATTTAGGATCAGATCTTCAGGTGGATAACCACATAAAAATAATTCAGGAAAAATAACTAGATCACTGGTCGTATCATATTTTTTCCAAATATTTAGTATTTGTTGGGCATTGCCGTCAATGTCGCCAACTGTTGGGTTAAGCTGGGCTAGTGTTATCCTAATAAGATCATAGCTCATCTTATTCTACCGCGCTTAAGTCCTGTGATTCATAGTTATGATCTTGATCCTTACGAATATCTTTTAGCTCATCAGCAATAAGAAAAGCTAACTCCAGAGCCTGATTAGCATTAAGGCGAGGGTCACAATGCGTGTGATAACGACTAGATAAGTCCTCATCAGCAATTGCATCTGCGCCGCCAACACATTCAGTTACATTTTGACCTGTCATCTCTATATGAATTCCGCCAGGATGTGAGCCTATCTCTTTATGAACAGTAAAGAATTCACGCACTTCTGCGAGTATTGCATCAAATGGTCTTGTTTTATAACCAGAGGAAGATTTAATTGTATTTCCGTGCATAGGATCACAAGACCATATAACGCTTAACCCCTCTTGTTCGACTGCTTTTATAAGAGGGGTAAGATTTTCTTTTACTCTACCTTGCCCCATACGAGAGATTAAAGTTAGCCGGCCTGGTATATTATCAGGGTTTAGCACTTCAATTAAACGCAATAATTCATCAGATTTTAAAGCTGGAGAACATTTAAGCCCTAGTGGGTTTTTTATTCCGCGTACAAACTCAATTTGTGCATTATCTAACTGGTGAGTGCGTGCGCCAACCCATAACATATGTGCAGAAGTATCATACCAGTCACCTGTCAGGCTGTCAGTTCTGGTCATTGCTTCCTCATATGGAAGTAACAGCGCTTCATGTGATGTATAAAAACTTGTTTCTTTTAGTGCAGGAACATTATCAGGTGTAATTCCGCAAGCTTCCATAAAACGCATGGCATCGCTAATACGATTTGCTAAATCTTGATATTTCTCACCTAGTGGGCTGCTGGCAACAAAACTTAAATTCCATTTATTAACTTTATTGAGGTTGGCATAGCCACCATTTGCAAAGGCGCGTAGTAAATTAAGGGTAGATGATGCTTGATGATATGCAATAACCATGCGCTTTGGGTCTGGTTTTCTTGCCTCTTTTGTAAATTCTAACGAGTTTATATTATCACCACGGTAACTAGGAAGGGTAATATCACCTTGAGTTTCTACGTCACTGGATCTTGGTTTTGCAAATTGACCTGCCATACGCCCAACTTTAATAATGGGTAGTGATCCCGCATATGTCATAACAACAGCCATTTGCAACAGTGCGCGGAATGTATCACGAATTTTGTTTGCGTTAAATTCAGCAAAGCTTTCTGCACAATCTCCACCTTGAAGAAGAAAAGCTTTTCCCTGAGCTGCAAGCCCAAGTTGCTCTTGAAGCCTGCGTGCTTCTCCTGCAAAAACCAAAGGGGGCATTTTCCCTAGCTCTTTTTCAACATTCTTTAATGAAATTTCATCGCTATATTCAGGGAGTTGTTGCGCTGGCTTATCTCTCCAGCTTTGAGGTGTCCATTTATTTGCCATTTGAATAACCATTATTTACGTTCTATCTATTATCTAGCTTCACATACATATAAATACATATATATAAACATATGAACATATATAAACATATGAACAAAGGTTATGCATTAAACTGTTACTATAATCAAATGTAAATGAATTTTTGTCTGTATAAACAAAGTTCTGCCAGTTGTTTTTTTATCCGCGAATAATAAAATACTATCAGCTTAATCTAGTTGTTTTTTATCCGCGGATAAATTTAATTATCTATATATTAATATTACATGAGATTAAAATTTTAATTTAATACCCGCAAGAAATGTAGCAGGTTTTCCCGGGCGTGCTCCGGCAGGACGGCGTGCAGCAACATATTCTTTATCGGTTATATTATCGGCTGTAAAAAACAGGCGAGCATGGTCAATAATCTCATATTCACCAGCAACATCAATAATGAAATTTTCGTCTGTGCCTTGCCCCGACGGGATAGAGCCACTGCCGGCTTGTGTACGCATTTTATCAACATATTTACCTGATACATGCATTTCCCATTTGGGGGCTACAACACCAGCAGAAACATAAAATTGATGTTCAGGGATATAAGGAAGTTCATCCCCTGCGCTAACACTTCCCCATTCATCGAAGCTACTAACAAAGCTATTTTGAAACTCAGCCCGGGTGTATGTATAATTAAAATTGATAGGAAGGCTTATATTTTCAGGAAGTTTCAGGTTTGATGCAGCATCATAGTTGAGCGAAAATTCTGCTCCATATGCATTAACCTCACCTGCATTAAATTGCTCCCCCGTAGTGCCACCACTGCAACCTGATGAAAGCGTACACTCGCCTAAAAGATTAGAGTAGTCATTGAAGAAACCAACAAATTCAGCATTGAAAATAGTTCCATTGTAACGTCCTCCTAGCTCATAATTGATGCTTTCTTCGCTTTTTTCATTCGTACTTCCAGGTGATGGCGGTGCAAAACCTTTGTGAATTCCGCCAAGTAGACTAAGATTATCTGTTAAGGCATAACCAATACCTATCCCAGGAACAATAACATCAACAGTGTTTTTGCGAGTTTCCCCATTATTAAAATCTTCTCGCATCAGTCGAATATATTCATAGCGAACGCCAGGAACGATTGTCCAGTTTGCAATGCTGATCTCGTCTTGAACGTAAAATGCCGTTGCTTTTGCTGTTGCATGGCGGTTTGCTTGTGATCCAGCCTCACCAGAGCTTGCCAGAGTCATAACGCCATTATTGATGGCATAAAGATCTTCTTGCTGAAAACGATCTTCCTTATCATAGTGATAGCGAAGTCCAAATTCCAGCTCATGATCTGCGTCACCTAGATTAAATTGGGTTGCCATGTCTGTTTGAATACCAGTAGAATAGTAGTCGCGGTTATTAGCTCGTAATGTAAGATTATTTGCCGCGCTTCCGTCTAAATTGGTTGTTCCTTGAAGCGCTGCAAGATATGTAGCATCATTTAATGCACTATTGAGGCTTTGACGTACGCCACCGATAGTAATGTCGTCAAGTTTATACCAATTTCTTGAAAATTGATTATGGTAAAGCGTGGTTGTAACATCAAAATTACCAAAATCGGCAAAGTGCCGAATATAATATTGGCGGTTATTTGCATCCATATTATCCATTTGCGTTGAAGCATAACGGCGAAAAGGGTTGGCATTAAAATCATCTTGCGTCAGACCTAGATATGTTTCGTTCGATGTTTCCTCAGTCGCACCAATTTTGATTTCCAGTGACTGAAAAATATCTGCGGTTGGGTCTGTGCTGAATTTTACTTTTCCCATTATGTCCTGTATAGAATATCCAGTATTGCCACCAACAATATCGATGGATTTAAATCCATCAGTCGAATCAGTGCTAGCGTTAATGACAAATCCGATATTGCCAGAACCAAAGGCTATACTATCTCCATATTGCGCTTGAAGCCTTTGTGTATTATTAGTTCCATATCCTGCCAATGCCTTAATTTTTCGCGTTGATGGAACAGAACTTGAGATAAGGTTTACCGCCCCACTGGTTGTGCGTGGTCCGAATTTGATGGTGCTAGAGCCTTTACGCACCTCTACTGCTTCCATACGGCTTACGCGAGGGAAGTAGTAGGCTGCGGGTGCTGAGTAGGGCGCTGGAGCAATAAGTACACCATCTTCCATAAGGGTAATATCTGCACTGCGTTCAGAGCGTCCACCACGAAGACCAATATTTGGGCGGTTGCCATAGCCTTCATCTTCTTGAATATTAACCCCTGGAACTTGGCGCAAGATACGGTTAATATCGGTATAGCTATTTCGATCAAGCATTTTTTCATCAATAAACTGCCCCGAACCCGTTAAGTCTTGTGCTTTTTCTGCGTTGCCAATAACCATAACGCGTTCCATAATGGTCTTGGCGTAATTTTTTGAAGTAACCTGCTCTTCGGCTTTTGCATTATAAAGGGGAGTAGCGCCAAGGATAGTTGTAAGGACAAGGGTGGTTTTTATACTTTTTATACGGGGTAGCATTTTTGTTTTCTCCTAAGAATTTTGTACTTGCAATTGAGAACGAATATCAATAAGAATTCATATCTAGATTATGATTTTAGTCTAGTCAATAATGAAAATCATTCGCAATTAAAAAATTTATAAGGTTTTATGCAAATGCAAGAAATATTGCTTATTACTTTTAGCGAAGACTTAGAAGCTTTTTTAAGGAAATAGCGGATTTAGAAATGTTTTTGAGTACAGGATATATAATTGAACAAAATACTATAAGGTTGGGGGTAAGCCTGTGTTTTGCTATTTTCCTTCATATCGTTGTTATTTATATTATTTTCCAAGCACAGTCGCAAAAAACACTATCAACAGAATTGTTGAATATGCCTACAAATATAAAAGTTCGCTTGTTTACAGCTCAAAAACCCATTGAAGTTGAAGCTGTTAAGGTTAAAAAAACAAATACAGTTGCAAAAAATATAGTTACAGAAAAGACGGCCAAAAATAAGCCCCAAAAAAGCCAACAAACAGATCCAAAGCCTGTAAAAAAACAAATCTCTAAAGTTAACCTTGCTAAAGTTAAGCAAGTTCAAAAAAAGCCAGAAACTCTAAATAAAATTGAACCTGCCGCTCCTTCATCTAAAACTTATCAATTGGTATCACAACCTGTTCAAGATGTTATTCCTGTTGTTAGTGAGGCAAGGCTTAAGGGACGTCGCGTTCAACCTAAATATCCCAAACGTGCATTAAGAATGCGACAAGAGGGGGTTGTTTTGTTGCATGTACTGATTTCTAAAACAGGGTCTCGTCAAGATATAAGGATTTATAAGCCTTCTCAATATGAGCTATTGAATAAAGCGGCGATAAAAGCCGTTAAGAAATGGACGTTTAGCCCTAATTTTGTAAATGGTCGTGCTGTTCAAAGCTGGGTTGAAATCCCCATTGAATTTAAAATTCAGTAATTGAAGGAATATTATGCCGGAAATAATTTCACAAATTGGACCTATTTTTTATCCACTTTTGGCATTTTCCCTTTTGGGAGCAGCCCTTATCATCGAACGATTGGTGTTTTTTTTGCGTTTGCCTAAAATAGATGAATCAAAGAATTTGAAAGCACTTGAAAAAGAATTGCAGGACAATGCTGATTTGGAAAAACCTGTGCGTGATGAGTTGCTATCTTTCCATCTTGCAGATCTTAAATCAGAACTTGAACAAGGTATTCATCTTTTGCGTATTATTGCGGTTTTAAGCCCTATGCTAGGATTGCTTGGTACAGTTTTAGGTATGATTGAGGCTTTTAAGGATATATCTGAATTGGAAGGAGCTGTTGCACCAAGCATGATTGCTGATGGTTTATGGAGTGCGATGCTAACAACAGTTTATGGTCTGTCAATTGCATTGCCCTGTTTGTTTTCGGCTTTTATCTTTATGCGTAAGGCTGAAAAACGTCTAGAAAAATTTCAAAAGCATTTGAATGCACAAAGTCTTAGAATTGAAGGTGCAAAATTTAATGAAGAAATATTAAAATGATTGAGATACATACCGAAAAAAGAGGTAATATTATAACTGATCTTATGCCGGATCTTACGCCACTTTTGGATATAATGTTTATGCTTATGGTGTTTTTTATACTTACGGCCAATGCTGTGCCTTATGCGCTTGACGTTAATCTGCCAGAGGATTCAGAAGCAGTTACAAATATGGTTGAAGATTCTGATATGCTTTCAGTTACATTATTACCCGATGATAAGGGGTGGAAGATAAATGAAACTACTTATAAAACAGAGAAAGAATTTAAGGAAACACTGAAAGTGCGTGCAAAGGACAATAAAAGAATTATTATAATCGGCGATAAAAATGTCTCCATGCAAAAGCTTTTGGCAATTATGGTTTTTCTACGCAAAAATAATATTGAAACTGCTGATATTATAATGGATAAAAAATAGGTTATGAATATGGGTTTTAGGATTTTGATATTTGGTCTTATACCCTTTGTATGAGTTTTTATTGTAATATTTATTCAATAATGCATTTTTAAACGCATTCTTACTTACGCTAGTTGATAAATTACTATGTATAGATTCAGTTTATTATCTAACAACTTAATCATTTAGATTAGAATAGTCGTTCTTTTGTTTATTTTGATTTTGAGCGCTATTACCGCCTTTTAAAATTCTTCCTATAAGATCAGAAAAACCTCTATTGTTTTTTGAATTGGTATTTGTTTTAAATATCATAGGCTTTTGATTGTTATCATCACTATTTATAACTTTCTTGAATATTTTAGCAGGAAGTCCTCCTCCCGTAATTTTTCGCATTGGGCTATTATCATCATTACCAAGCCATATAATGGCAACTATTTTGTTAGTATATCCAGCAAACCAAGCATCACGATTATCTTGAGATGTTCCAGTTTTTCCGTAAACGGGGTATGGCTGATTAGCATTTTTTCCTGTTCCATTATTCACAACACTTTGCAGCATAATCGATAGCTCTTTAGCATTATCGCGGCTAATAACAGACATATATGATTTTGGATCTTTATGAGTGTATAATATACGTCCATTTTGAGTTTTTATACGTTTAATACCATATGGATAGACCCTAAAGCCACCATTTGCAAAAGTAGAATATGCAATGCCCATTTCTAGCATAGATACGCCAGAGCTGCCTAAGGCAAGGCTTAAATCTCTATTTAATTTTGAGATAATTCCAACTTTTCTAGCGGTTTTTATTATATTTCCTATACCAATATTTTTTGCCAAACGCACTGTTGCTGTATTCATGGACTTTGCCATAGCTGTTTCTAAGTCCACTTTGCCGTAATATTTGTTACCAAAATTCTTTGGGCGGTAATTACCCTCATTTATAGGAGCATCGAGTATTTTATCTTGTTTGTGCCAACCTTGCTCTAGTGCAGTTAGGTAAATAATAGGCTTAAAAGCTGAACCTGGGGGGCGTTTGGCTTGGGTTACTCTATTAAACTGGCTTTTAGCATAATTATAACCGCCAATCATAGAAATTATAGCACCGTCAGGGCGCATAACTAAGATTCCACCTTGAGAAACAAATTGCATTTCATCAGTGCTATTTATGGAACTTACTAATATGTTCTGGGCTTTATTATTGAGATTGTAATCTAGTGTTGTTTCAACAATTATATCCATATCGGGGGTGCCGATAACCTCATCCAACCCACTTATAACCCAATCGGCAAAATAACGCGCAGCTTGTGAATTTGAGGTTTTTTTATTTGGAAGAGATAGCTCAAACCCTAAATTATCTTTTTCTGTTTTTGTGATATATCTTGCATCAACCATCGCAGATAAAACAATATCTGAGCGTTTCTTTGCTAGTTTAGGGTTATTATGCGGAGAGTAGCGTGAGGGAGCTTTTAGCAGGCCAGCTAAAACAGCGGCCTCTCTTAATGTTACATCTTTTGCAGATTTTCCAAAATATAGTTGAGATGCAGCCTCAAAACCATAAGTACCAGAGCCTAGATAAACACGGTTCATATATGCACTTAATATCTCATCTTTGGTTAATTCTTTTTCTAGCCATATTGCTAATATAGCCTCTTTAATTTTTCGCGTTATTTTTCTTTCATGTGTAAGAAATAGATTTTTGGCAAGCTGTTGAGTAATAGTTGAACCGCCTTGGGTAAATTTACCTTTATATATATTTGTTATCATTGCTCTGGCTATTCCAAGTGGATCAATGCCATGATGACTGTAAAAGCGTCTATCTTCTATGGCTAAAACGGCTTGAGGGAGATAGGGAGGAAGATCTTTTACATTTATTATTTTACCCTTTATTTCTCCATATCGGGCAATTTCTTCCCCTCCCGATGCTAAAATAATTATGGAAGATTGTTTATTAAAAGTTGCTGATTTTGTAATATCAGGAAGATCTTTAGCAAACCATAAAACTACCCCTGATAAGATAATAGCAGCCCATATAGATAATATAAATATCCATTTGAATAGGAGCACGAATAGAAAAGACTTTTTCTTTTTTTTATTCCTATTTTTTTTTGAAGAATTTTTTTTTCTGGCTTTTGTCATAAATTGATCTTAAGTCCTATGTGCAATCTAGCCAATAACGATTTCTTTCTGGGAATTTGTCAGTTGCGGGAAGGGTATCTTCAAGCTTTGCCCCTACAAATTGAACAATACGATTTGCAGCAGCGTCCTTAGGGTCAACAGTTATTAGAGCTTTGTCTATTCCTAAATATGCAATGTAGGGTATGGCCTTTTGTAGTAGTTTTTTACCAAAACCCTTGCCGCGCATAGAAGGACGAATGACAAAGTTTAGATGTCCTCCCCATTTTTCCAAATGCCAGTTTAGGCGGTGACGGATATTTAAAGTTCCAATAAATTCATTTTCTTTTATCAGCCATAATACAGTCTCTGGCACAGGTTCTACCCAATCTTCATATGGTTTATGCAGGTTTTTCTTACCATCATTTAGTTTTTCTATAAAGCTTTCAAAATTCTTTTCAACATCGTGAATGTCCAAGAATGTATAACGCCCTTCTTCTTGGAACTCTTTTAAAGCCTCTATGTAGCTTTCTCTATGTTCTATGCTTGGTCTTTCTAATTTTGCTGCTGACATAATATAATTAAATTTTAATGTTATATATTTTAGATTATCTGTTATATGGCATTTTACAATGCAAGACAAATGTTTGTATGTAATTTGTATGTAAGTTGTAAAAAATGAATACGAGTTATATTTACTAATACTAATGTGGTTACTTTAAAGGGCATATGCATATATTTCATATATTTTAGGACATAAATATTGTTGCTAGCCCAAGAAATGATAAAAATCCAATAACATCGGTTACAGTTGTTAGTAATACTGTAGATGATACGGCTGGGTCACTGCCGAATTTTTTAAGTATTAGGGGAATACTTGCCCCGAAAAGACCTGCTACTATCATATTGGTTATCATGGCAAGGGCAATTACAATTCCTAAAATAGAGGTTTTAAACCAAAGGGCGGCTAATATGCCAATTATAACAGCGAATAAAAAACCGTTCACAGCTCCAACAAGTGTTTCTTTCCATATCACGTGCCATGCATTTGCACCAGTTAATTCGTGGGTAGCAATGGCTCTAACAGCAACGGTTAAAGCTTGTGTTCCTGCATTGCCTCCCATAGAAGCAACAATAGGCATAAGCACGGCTAGGGCTACTATTTGTTCAATCGTGGCATCAAAAAATGAAATTACAATAGATGCTAGAATTGCTGTAATAAGGTTAATAAATAGCCACCGAAAGCGCGTGCTTGTAGTAGATATAACCGCCTTGTATAAGTCACCAGAATCAACACCTGCTAGACGTAGAATATCTTCTTGGGCTTCTTGGTCAATAACATCAACAACATCGTCAATTGTTATAACTCCAATTAACCTATTAGAATCATCAACCACTGGCGCGGAAACAATATTTTCACGGCGGAACATGTGAGCGACTTCTTCTTGATCTGTTTGTGCATGAACAGGGTGCACTTCATCAAGGCTAAGGTTTTTAATTTTTTCCGATCTTTTTGCCCTTACTAACCTGCTTAGAGGGATTTCACCAGTTAAGTGATGTGCGGGATCAACAATAAAAATATCAAAAAAATCTTCTGGTAAGGTATCGGAGGCAGTGCGTAGATAATCAACTGTTTTTCCTACTGTCCAAAAATCAGGAATTGATACAAGTTCTCTTTGCATCAATCGTCCGGCACTATCTTCAGGAAAATTCAAACCTTCTTCTAAGGCAATGCGAGTTTTAGCGGATAATTTTTTAATAATTTCTTGCTGAAATTCGGGTTCAAGATTTTCTATCAGCAATAGGGCATCATCACTCTCAAGCTCTGAAATCATTTGAGCAATGCGTGATGCTGTCATAGATGAGAGGTAAACACGTCTTAGCTCAGGATCCATCTCTGTAAAAATTGCAGGATCAAGTATATCACTATACATAGATAGCAGTTCGTTACGATCTTCTTCTTTTATTTTGCTTAAAAGTTCGGCGCTATCGGCAACACTAAGATCATCAAGGACAGCATGTACAGTGTCTGAATCTTGGGAACGCGTGGCATCAACTATTTCTCTGATTTGTTCATCAGGTAAGTGATACTTAACATCTTCCAGATTTGATATTTTTTTACCAGAAGAACTCTTGTCCATGTTTCCGCCTTTATCCATGCACAAATTACACGTACTAAAAGATATTGAAATTATTTACAAAACAAGTATAGGCAAGCCTTGCAAGGCTTGCCAGCAGATAATGCCATATTTACAGGTTATTCACCCTTGTCACCTGTATTATGCGCTTTTTATAAGACGATGAGTGATATTATCTGTCATAGAATCATCAAAAATCTGTGAACCCACTGTGGCAAGGGCTGTCATGTTAACAATTCCTCTTGTAGTTGTTGAGGGCGTCAAAATATGAGCAGGTCTAGACATTCCAAGAAGAACAGGACCTATACTTATTCCATCTGAAAATGATTTTACCATATTAAATGATATATTAGCAGATTCTACATTAGGCATAATAAACAAGTTTGCTTGACCGCTAAGTTTAGAATTTGGCATTATACGGTGTCGTATTGTTTCTGATAGCGCTGTATCGGCTTGCATCTCACCATCAATTTCTAATTCTGGATCTCTGCGTCTTATATCCGCATAAGCAGCGCGCATTTTGTCAGATGTTTTGCAATCAATTGTGCCAAAATTAGAATGAGATAGCAGGGCTACTTTGGGGCGAATACCAAAACGCCGCACTTCTTCGGCTGCTAAGAGGGTCATCTCTGAAATTTGTGCAATCGTTGGGTCAGTATTTATTTGTGTATCACAAAAGAAATATGTTCCTTGAGAAATTAATAGAGGGCTAAGTGCTGCAGGAGTTTCAACACCAGGTTTAAGACCTATAATATCTATAATATCTTCAAGGTGGGAATGGAAGTGTCCTTGCGTACCACAAAGAACTGCATCAGCCGCATCTTTATATACCATAAGTGCGCCAATAACTGTCGGTTTAGTGCGTAATACTGTTTTGGCATCATCTGGAGTAAGGCCTCTGCGCTCCATAATATTATGGTATGCCTCCCAATATTCGCGGTATCTAGGATCATCTTGGGGGTCAACTAAATCAAAATCTTTGCGCGGCTGCATACGCAATCCCAATCTTTTTATGCGTTCACGTACAACAGACTCTCGCCCAATCAAAATTGGTCTTGCCAGATTTTCATCTAAAGCGATTTGTGTTGCTTGTAAGACGCGTTCTTCTTCACCTTCACAGTAGACAACACGTTTTGGATTTTCCTTTGCGCGTGAAAATATTGGCCGCATAACAAGCTGTGAGCGGAAAAAATATTGCTGTAATTTATGCTCATATGCTTCGAAATCTTCAATGGGACGGGTGGCAACGCCGCTATCCATCGCTGCTTTTGCAACGGCGATGGGAAGATCAACGATCAAGCGCGGGTCGAATGGCTTTGGTATAAGATAGTCACGACCAAAAGTAAGGTTCTCATCGCTGTAAACTGAGGCAACTTCTGCTGTGGCTTCTTTGCGCGCAAGTTCAGCAAGAGCCTTAACACAAGCAAGTTTCATTTCCTCATTTATTGTTGTTGCGCCAACATCAAGTGCGCCACGAAATATGAAAGGAAAACACAAAACATTGTTAACCTGATTTGTATAATCAGAGCGACCAGTACATACAATAGCATCTGGCTTGGCTTCATAAGCATCTTCAGGCATAATTTCAGGAGTAGGATTAGCCAAAGCCATGATTAGCGGAGCATCAGCCATTTTTGACACTTTTTCCTTATCCATAACTCCAGGGCCTGACAGGCCAAGAAATACGTCAGCCCCTTCAATAGCATCATCTAATGTTCTGGCATTTGTTTTTGAAGCGAATACAGCTTTTTGAGGATCCATTCCCTCTGTACGTCCTTCATAGACAACTCCATTACGGTCGCAAACAACTATGTTCTCACGTTTTAATCCAGCGTGTACAAGCAAGTTCAAACAAGCAATAGCCGAAGCACCAGCGCCAGAGGCAACGAGTCGGATATCTTCCATATTGCGCCCAGAGTGATGTATCCAGTTTATGAATGCCGCTGTTACAATAATTGCTGTTCCGTGTTGATCGTCATGAAATACAGGAATATTCATTTTTTCTTTTAGTTTTCTTTCAAGCTCAAAACATTCTGGAGCTTTGAAGTCTTCTAGATTTATCCCCCCATAAGTGGGTTCTAAAGATGAAATAATTTCAACTAACTTATCAACATCGGTTTCATCAACCTCTACATCAACCGAATCGATATTTGCAAATTTTTTAAATAGAACAGATTTTCCTTCCATAACTGGTTTTGATGCCAGTGCGCCAAGATCACCAAGACCAAGAACTGCTGTACCGTTAGTTATAACTGCGACCAAGTTTCCACGTGACGTGTAATCATAAGCGGTTAGCGGGTCTTTAGCTATTTCTTCACAAGGAGCTGCAACCCCTGGGGAATATGCAAGAGCAAGATCGCGCTGCGTAGCCATACCCTTAGTTGCTCGTATAGCAATTTTTCCTGGTGTTGGGTGAGAGTGATACTTTAATGCACATTCTCTAAATGCTTTTTCTTCTTCTTGTTTTTTGTCCATGAGTTTTAATCCATTTTGCCTATATTATGATTACTGGTTATCTCTAGTTTTTTTGCTTTATTTCAATGGTGCGGCCGAGAAGACTCGAACTTCCAAGGGATTACTCCCACTAGATCCTTAGTCTAGCGCGTCTACCAATTCCGCCACGGCCGCATAATTTACCTTGCTTATGCATAGCCATCAAAATATAAGGGTGAGGAATAACAAATCTTTATGTTAAGGGCAAGTGAGTAAATCATTGCGCTGCAACAAAATTAGTGCATATTAAGACTAATGGTATAACTAATGGTAGAGTGGATTATTGAAAAAGATATAGTTCCTTATAAAGAAGCGATTAAGCAAATGGAAAAACGCGTATCAGATATGCGCGATAATCATGGCTCTGAATTGGTATGGTTGCTTGAACATTCATCTTTATATACGGCAGGAACAAATGCAAAAGACAGTGATTTGCTTGATAATATTTTTCCAGTGTATAAGACAGGACGAGGTGGAGAATACACCTATCATGGACCGGGACAGCGTATTGCCTATGTTATGCTTGATCTTAAAAAACGTCAGTCAAAGCCAGATATAAAATATTATATATGGTCGCTAGAAGAATGGATTATTAAAACTTTGGCAAATTTTGACGTTAAAGCAGAGCGCAGAAAAGGGCGCGTTGGAATCTGGGTGGTTATGCCAGATGGTTCGGAAAGTAAGATTGCTGCTATTGGGGTTAGAATACGTCGGTGGGTTACGTATCATGGCATTGCTATTAACCTTAATCCAGATCTTTCACATTTTAAAGGAATTGTTCCTTGTGGCATTACAGAGCACGGCGTAACCAGCTTGCATGATTTAGGATTGGATATAACTATGGAAGAACTAGATCAAATGTTGCATAAAAAATTTGATGAAGTTTTTTAATCTGCTGCTATGGGGGAAAGGTTTTTTAGTGCAAATTCAGAGCAAAATTGAATCATTTCGGTACAGTGATCTTTGAATGTATTAAAATCTGGGCTTTTTTCTCCTGTTTTTTCGTTCATATAAAGTGATCTATTGATCTCTATTTGAACGCTATTTTTTCCTATGGTGGGTTGAGAATAGCGCGATATTATCTCCACCCCTTTAAATGGGTCATTTATTGTAACCCTATAGCCATGATCTTTCCAAAAATCCTTTAAACCATTGATAAAGTCACGATTACACGTGCTCCCATCAAGATCACCTAATACAATATCACTTGCCTTAATTCGTCCATTTTCAAACTTAATATCGCGTTTTGGATAGGCACTGTTTGCTGGCATAGAGTGAAGATTTATATGCCAAAATTGACCATAATCACTATAGGCCCTTTCAAGCAGGGTGCGTAATATATCGTGATATGGGTCATAATAGGTTCTTATACGGTTCATGATCTCTTTTGGGTCTAGTTTACGCCTGTATATATATGCTCCTGATCCTATTGTGCGACTGATCAATCCAATGCCAGAATAGGAACGTTTGGAGGGTATTATCTCGCCAAACTCTTCTTTGGGCCATGAACCTTCAATCATATTCTCATCAATATCATTGCGTGTGCGGTTCGGATCAATGTAGCTGCGTGGGAATAAGGCACAAAGTAGGGGAGCTTTAAATCTTGGGGCTTTATTAAAAAGCTCATCAATATAGGCATCTTCATTGCGCCTTAGATCCTCTAAGCTACAATCATATCCAAAATCATCGGGATATATATTTCCGCTATGGGGAGAGTCAAAAACTGTAGGAAGCGGATTCTCAGGATCCAAAAGCGTATAAATATTTTTCTTTTTAGTTTTTTTAATCATTGTTGCCTTTTATTGTGTCAGATTTTAGGTATAAAGACCAATAGTAAATTATATTACCAAAAAGGCTGAAGTAATGTTTGATATACGTGCAATTCGCAAAGAACCTGAATTTTTTGATAAGGCTTGGGCGCGCAGGGGGCTAGAGCCTCGGACATCTGAAATCTTAAAAATTGATGAAAAAAAGCGTAGAGTACAAACCTTACTACAGGAATTGCAAGCCAAGCGTAATGAGGAATCCAAAAAGATTGGCATCATTAAAAAAGATGGTGGTGATGCTATGGCTCAAATGGAAGCTGTTGCCGCTATCAAGGGGCAAGTGGCAGAGCTTGAAGAAAAAGATAGAAAGCTAGGCGAGCAGTTAAAAAATATTCTTTCCTCCTTACCAAACCTTCTTAGTGTTGATGTACCCGACGGTACAGATGAGGGCGATAATAAGGAACTTTATAAATGGGGAGATATAAAATCTCTTAATGGTCCCGATCATGTTGAGATAGGAGAGGACATTGGCGGTATAGATTTTGAAATGGCAGCTAAAATGTCGGGGGCAAGATTTACTATTTTAATAGGTGCTATAGCGCGTTTGGAGCGAGCTTTATCACAATTTTTTATTGATATTCATACGCGAGATCATGGCTATATTGAGGTTTCACCACCGCTTTTAGTGCGTGATAATGCGCTTTATGGTACAAGTCAGTTGCCAAAATTTGCTGAAGATCAGTTTAGTACAAGGGAGACTGATCACTATCTTATTCCAACTGCTGAAGTTCCTTTAACAAATATGGTAGCAGGGCAGATAGTTGATCATGATAGCTTGCCACGCCGATATTGTGCGCATACTCCGTGTTTTAGATCAGAAGCGGGATCAGCCGGAAGAGATACGCGCGGAATGTTGCGCCAGCATCAATTCTATAAGGTTGAAATGGTAAGCATTACCACGCCCGAAAAATCTGAGGAAGAGCATGAACATATGTTAAATTGCGCGGAAACTGTTTTGAAAAAGTTAGAGTTGCCCTTTCGCACTGTCATTTTATGTAGCGGTGATACTGGCTTTGGTGCAACTAAAACCTATGATATTGAGGTATGGTTGCCTGGGCAAGAAACCTATCGTGAGATTTCAAGCGTTTCAAATTGTAAGGATTTTCAAGCTAGACGCATGAATGCCCGTACGCGTGTAAAAGGTGCAAAGGATACTAGATATGTTCATACTCTTAATGGCTCTGGTGTGGCTGTAGGGCGTGCGCTTATTGCAGTTATAGAAAATTACTATGACCCGATTGATGGTGGAATCATTGTTCCAGAAGTTTTAAAGCCCTATATGGGTGGAATTGAAAAGATAATCAGAACATAAAGCCCAAAAGCCTTACATTAGCTCTATTTTTTTAAGGTTATAGAATAGAGTTATCTCCAAGGGGTTGGGTTTTCAATAGGTTTTTTTGTATCTGAATTATATGATTTATAGGTAGGCATATTTATACCTTTCTTTCTATATTTTTATATATAGATGTTATTATATATTATAAATATATGCTTTGCATCAAAACAAAGCTTACATGAAAGATTTTAAATGAGCAAATTATTACATAGATTGTTGCCTGTTGGCGATTTAGTTAAAACTGTAAAACGCTTTCCTTTGTCGGTTGTTTGTGCGTTTTTCATGTTTGTTTTATCCGTAATGATTGTTCATGATTTTATTGATGAAGATGATGATATATTAGGGCGTGTTTTTGCAATATTAAGTAGTCTTTATTTCTGGTTTGGAATTTCAAAATTAGTTGCAGAGAGCAATAATTGGTCATTTATTAAACATTTTATTATTAGCTCTATTATAGGGATTACTATAGCATTATTGATTGGTTTTTCTAATGTTTGGTATATGCACTTAATGTTTATAATGCCTGCATTATTACTTGGTATAATGTTTGCACCTTATATAAAATCTGGTGATGATACATCATTTTGGTTTTTTAATCGCACTATGTGGTTTGGAGTGGTTGTTTCCTACGCTGCTTTGGTTATGTTTGCAGGTGGATTAAGCCTAGCGATGTTTGCTATTCATACATTATTTGATGTTGATATTGATGAAAAAATTTATTTTGATATCTGGTTGTTTGCGGCCTTTGTCTTAGGCCCCCTTTATGCCCTTTCATGGGTGCCAAAGCGTTTTGAATATAGCCAAGATGATTGTCAAGACCTTACGGGGCTACGATTTATTGCTAATTGGATTTCTGCGCCTATGGTATTTGTTTATTTGCTTATATTATATGCTTATTTTATCAAAATTATATTTAGTGGTGAAGTTCCAAATGGCTATCTTGCATATATGATAAGCGGTTTTGCAGGTGCAGGAATTGTTACATATTTGCTTGCATGGCCAATGAAAAATACAGGTGCGATGCAGCTTCGCCTATTTTATAAGGTATTTTTCCCTGCGTTGATCATTCCTGTGGGCTTTCATTTTTATGCAATATGGGAAAGGGTAAGCGCTTATGGTATTACCGAGCAACGCTATTTGCTTATGATTTCTGCTCTGTGGTTAGCTATTTTGGCTCTTGGTAATATTCGCAGTAAAATTCCAATTAAGGCTATACCGATGACTTTGGCAATGCTGCTTGTGTTTGCATCATTTGGTCCTTGGGGTGGGGTTAGTCTATCTGGTGTTAGTCAATTTTCAAGGTTAGAAAATCTATTGGAAAAACATAATATTTTGCAAGAGGGAAAAATTGTTAAAACTAAAGAAGATATACCTTTTGATGATAGATTAAGTATCAGCTCTATTTTAGATTATCTGTGCCGTTCTAATCGGGATCGTATGTTAGAGCCATTGTTCAATACTGATAATAAGGATAGTTGGTCATGTTCAGGTGGTTATAATTTAACTAAATATCTTGGTTTTGACTATGTTCGCTATAGCCATCGATCTCAAAGAAATGATCGTTTTTATATAAATCGCGCGCGTAATAATTTTGTTGATATTAGTGGATATGACATGATGCTTCGAAATGTGAATATTTATACATATTCAAATGGTAAAGGTTGGGAAAATAATTGGAAATCGCAAGGTAATGATGAAATAAAGATAAAATATAATAATGGAGAGCTTGCTATTTATATCAGCATGTATGACACTATATACATTGATATAAATGAGTTTGTATCTAAAAAAGTTGATTTAAAATCTAATATTCAAAATATTGTTCTTACTGGTGAAAATAAAGATTTATTATATAAAATAGATTTTTATTCAATGAGTGGATCTATTAAGTATGGTAAACCTGATGTTGATAATATGGGGTTTAATTTTATGTATAGGCTTAGAAATTAATGAATATACAATCTGCTAATAAGCGTATTCGCCTTATAATGGAACTTCGTAACCAGGGTATAACTGACACTAATGTATTAAGCGCGCTTGAGCGTGTTCCACGTGATTATTTTGTTCCAGAATATTCCAAGGATCAGGCATGGGATAATATAGCTTTGCCAATTGGGTTAGGGCAAACGATAAGTCAGCCTTATATCGTAGCTTTTATGACGCAGTCGCTAAAGTTATCAGATCGCGATAAGGTTTTGGAAATTGGCACAGGTTGCGGATATCAAGCCGCAGTGTTATCACATTTATCGCGTAGAGTTTATACTATAGAGCGTCATAAAAATTTACTTAAGAGTGCAGAAAGGCGCTTTAACGATTTAAATTTACGAAATATTACCGCTATTGCTGCAGATGGAATGAAGGGCTGGCCAAGCATAAATGGTATAGATCAAGCCCCATTTGATAAAATCATAGTTACAGCCGCGGCAAGGGAAAAACCACCACAAGAATTGCTGTATCAAATTAAAATTGGTGGGTTGATGATTATTCCAGTTGGTGATGCCGGAGAGCAGGTTCTTAAATTATATAAGCGTGAAAGCTGTGATGCATACGCTGTACGTGATGTTATGCCGGTGCGTTTTGTTCCTTTATTGCCTGATGTTACCAATGAAAAAAATGATATGGAAATGGTTGTAAATTCATAATGACCGCAGGCGATTAGAGGTGTATTATAGGCTTATGAGCGCTCGCCTTACATATTTATCTTTAATATATCTATTTTTCTTAACTTCTTGTGGAGGGGGGAATTTTGCTCCTGTTGTTGATTATGGGCAATCAAGTGGAGCGGGAAGTGCAGGGGTTCATACAGTATCTAGGGGAGATACATTATACAGCGTTTCTAATCGCTATCTTTTGCCAATGCGTGATATTGCAATATTAAATAATATGAAACCGCCTTTTAAACTTTATGAGGGGCAAAGATTAAGATTACCCCCTCCACGTGAGTATAAGGTTCAAAGCGGAGATACTCTATATGGTGTTTCACGTATGTTTAACGTAAATTCGTTTGAAGTTGCAAATATGAATAATATACGTTCTCCATATATATTGCGCCGTGGTCAGATATTGCGTCTGCCTTCTGTTATAGGTGAGCTTAAGGATGAAAACTCATCAATAGTTAAGCCCAACAAGTCTAAGCTATTATCTGTACCTAAAGTTAATAAGGCAGAGGTTTTGGCAAGTTCTAGTATTAGACCAAAATCAAAACCTGCAATTATAAAAGATGGTGTTCTTGTTCCTAAAAGTAAGCCATGGCAGAGTAATAAGGTGGCTAAAAGCGATAAAGCAATTAGGGTTTCTAAAGTTTATACTAAAACTCCTAAACGATCTTCAGCTAAGTTTTTACGTCCAGTGCGTGGCAAGATTATATCAGGATTTGGCCCTAAAAAAAGTGGGCTTCATAATGATGGTATAAATATTGCGGCAAAGCATGGTACTTCAGTAAAGGCGGCAGAAAATGGCGTAGTGGTTTATGCAGGAAATGCGCTTAAAGGCTCAGGAAATCTTATATTGATACGGCATGAAAATCAGTGGATGACGGCCTATGCTCATTTAGATAAGATAACTGTGCGCAAAGGGCAGGTTGTTAGTCGTGGCTCGGTTATTGGTAAGGTAGGATCAACAGGGTCAGTTTCAAAACCACAGCTTCATTTTGAAGTTAGGCGTGGTACATCGGCACTTAACCCAACTAAATATATGGAGAGATAATGTTTGATTTTATTTTTAATATATTTGAAGCATGGAATCAGGTTGGGCTTATGCTTATGGGGTCAGTATTTATATTGATTGGCGGCGGATTAGCTGGATATGAGCTTGCTTGGCGACTTAGAGCAAAAAGAATTAAAGGGATAATTACAGAGGTAAGGGTAAAGGAAAATAATAAAAAATTAGCATCAAGAACAAGTAGAAAATATAGCAAAGAAGAAAAAAACAAAAAAACAAAAAAACATTAACAGCAGAATTTAAGGATGAGCCTGTAACAACTTCTTTTGCTGTGCTTATTGTGGCTCTATTTATAGGACTTCCACTCATATTCTCGGCTATGGGTGTTTATATGGGGTACAGCTATTTGAGTCTAACTCAAAATGGTAAATATGCAAAGGCTACGGTCATTCGTAATGATAGTAGTTATAGCAGTGATAATGGCACAAGCTATAAGGCGGTTCTACGTTTTACAGATCAATATGGTAAAACTTGGGAAGTTAAGGATAATATTAGCTACGGTAATTCTCCTTCTTTTAGTATAGGAACAAAAATTGGAGTTTACTACGATCCTAAAGATCCCAACGAATTTGTAATAGACGATTTTTGGCACAATATGGGTGTTGCAACTGCCTTTACTGCGTTTGGGTTTGTTTTTATTGGGTTTATATTATTGGGATCTTATTTCAATAAAAAAGGTAAAAATAATAGCAATCTATCTTTATCAAGTAGTAAGAATAATTTTTATAATGAAATGTATAGGGCTGTGTTTGAGTATAAGATGCCCAATGGTGATCGTAACCAGATAGTAAGTGATGTTAGCTCAAATTCTTTGTTAAATAAAATACCAGGAACGCGCATTACTCTTTTAATGTCGCAAAAAAACCCTAAGAATGTTAAGCGACCTTCACGCTTTATGATCATATTTGGTCTGATTTTTCTTACGCCAGGAATATTTATCATGAATATGGCGTTAACAAGGTTTGAGTTTAATATATTCACAATTCTTATGGTTTTAGCAGGGGTTGGTTTTCTTTCATATAAAATATGGTCATTCATTAGTAAAATTTCAGTTAAAGAATTTAAAAAAGGCTTGTCTGATTTTAGAAAAGAAGGGTTAGAGGTAGCTAGCTCCTATTCTAGGGGAGGTAAAGGCGAGAGGGTTCTTGATAATTCTGAGATTATGGCGCGAGTTAAAGTTCAGGCAAGAAATTCTATGATTGCTAGTTATGTTATGTTTGTTATGGTTCTTGCTCTTGCTGGGGGAGCTTATTTTACTGGTCTAAATATGCTTAATATAACACGAAATGGCATATCTACATCAGGAAAGGTTGTTGATTTAAAAAGTCGTTATTCTAGCTCTTCTGGAGGGTCTGGTGGAGGCTATACTTATTATGCTGTGGTTAATTACACGGATAATAATGGCAGATCTATTCGTTTTGAAGATAATGTTGGTTCTAGTAACCCTACATACAAAAGAGGAGATAAAGTGCAGATATTGTATCTTCCTGATAATACGCAAGGGGCAATTATTGATAGAGGTCTAATGAATTGGGGGTTAAGCGGGGGGCTTGCTATTGGTTCTTTGTTATTATTACTTATGGCATTTCAATCAATGGCTGTAGCTCGTCGTTATGGCAGGGCGCGTTATAGGGCGCTTATGTGAATTTATTATGCTATGATGTTTTCTACCCCTTGCCTTTGGTGTCATTATCTTTATAGTTCCGTTGTTTATGTTTTTATGTAATAGAAATTTTTTATAAAGGGAGCTTTATACATGTTTATTTCTAAGGCTTATGCCGCTGCTGCTGAAAATGTTGATGCGCTAGCTGATATTGCAGGAGCGCCGACGCCTGCTGAGGCTTTGATGTGGAATTTGGGGCTAGTGGTTGTTCTTGTAGCTTTGTTCTATGTGCTTCTTATTATGCCACAGCAAAAACGCTTTAAAGAACATAGCGACATGCTCAATGATCTTAAAAAAGGGGATAGAGTTATAACAAGTGGGGGGCTGATTGGTAAGATTGATAAGGTCATTGATGACAAAGAAGTTATTATTGATCTTGGAAATAATATAAAAGTTACAGCGTTACGTTCTATGATTCAGGGTAAAACTGAGCTTAAGCCAAAAGATGTGGCAAATAAAAATAATGATTCTTCTGCTAAGTGGAAGTCGAAATCTGATAAGGATTTAAAAGATACAAAAACAAGTAAGAATAAGAAAAAAGTGTAGTTAGCTGATTATGGTACAAATACCCCGTTGGAAAATTTATCTGATTTTATTGGTTTGTATATATGGTTTTGCATATAGTGCGCCGAATTTTGTTGGTGAAAAAATGCATAATTATATGGAGCAGAACTTGCCTTCATGGTTTCCACATAAAACAGTAAATCTTGGCTTGGATTTACGGGGCGGGGCTCACTTGCTTTATCAGGTGGATATGGACAAGGTATTTAAAGAAAGAAAAGATAGGTTCGAAGAAGATTTTAGCCTTTTTATGAAGGAAAAGGAGTTAAAAAACAAAAGCTTTTCTATTACCGATAATGGTCTGATAATTGTAATGGAAGAACAAGAAGATGCAAATCAACTAAAAGTAATGATAAGGAAAAATAATCCTGAGCTTTATGTTTTTACTGATGATGACGGGGTTACGGTCAATGTTACTATGGAAGATGATTTTGTAAAGAAGGTTCAAGATCAGGTTATATCTCAAGTTATTGAAGTTGTTAGAAGGCGCATTGATGAGGTAGGTACAACAGATCCAGTGATACAACGGCAAGGTGTTGATCGCATAGTTGTTCAAGTTCCAGGTGCAAGCTCTGATCAGGTTCGTGATCTTATAGGAAAGACTGCAAAGTTAGGTTTTCATCTAGTAGGACAACTAGGACGTAAGAACTTTAGAGAGATGATGCTTCCTTATGCTGATGATCCTGGGCGTGAGTTAAATGTTAAAAAAACTGCTGTTATCACCGGTGAAATGCTTGTTAATGCTCAACCATCTTTTGGTCAAGCAGGAGAGCCTGTTGTTAGTTTTACTCTTGATTCTATTGGTTCTAGGAAATTTTGTAATGTTACCAGAAAAAATGTTGGTAAACCTTTTGCGATTGTTCTTGATAATCAGATAATTAGTGCTCCGCGTATAAATGAAGCTATTTGTGGTGGTAGGGGGCAAATATCAGGTGATTTTGATGTTAAAGAAGCAAAAGAGCTAGCCTTGTTGTTGCGAGCGGGGGCGCTGCCTGCTGATCTTGAAGTTGTAGAAGAGCGCACGGTTGGTCCTTCTTTGGGGGCGGATTCTGTTGCTGCTGGAAAACTTGCAAGTATAATTGGTTTAGTTTTTGTATTGGTGTTTATGGTTGTTAGTTATGGCTTATTTGGCTTTATGGCCAATGTAGCTTTGGTTGTAAATATAGCGCTTATTTTGGCCATACTTTCAAGCCTTCAAGCAACACTGACTTTGCCAGGTATTGCAGGTATCGTTTTAACTGTTGGTATGGCTGTTGATGCTAATGTGCTTATTTTTGAGCGTATTCGTGAGGAATTAGCTGGTGGTAGGAGTAATATTTCCGCAATAGATGCGGGTTATTCGCGTGCTATGTCTACCATTATTGACTCTAACCTAACCACATTGATTGCGGCACTTATTTTGTTCTTATTTGGAACAGGACCTATAAAAGGGTTTGCTGTAACTATGGGAATAGGTATTGTTACTTCATTCTTTTCTGCGATTATGGTTACTAGGCTGCTGGTTGTCTTATGGCTTAAGAAATCTAAATCTAAGGTAGTTCCTATATAGGAAGGGTATAAAAATGCGTGGAATAAGGCTTATCCCAAGCGATTGTAATATAAATTTTATTAGTATTAGTGCAGGGGCTTTTATACTATCAGCATTTGTCATGCTGGCATCAATTTTTCTTATTGCCAAAGATGGTCTTAATATGGGAATTGATTTTACTGGTGGTACTGTTATTGAGGTACGCACACCTATTAGCCCAGATTTGGAGGGGTTGCGCTCTAAGCTCAACGGTTTGGGCCTTGGTGCTATATCTATTCAGGAATTTGGCAGGTCTGACGACCTTCTTATCCGGTTGCCAGAGCAAGAAGAAAGTGAAGATGAAAGACTGGAAAGAGAAAAATGTTTAGATATCAATCCTCATAAGCGCGATAAATGCCCAACAGCAAACGACAAAGCAATAAGTAGTGTTAGAGAAGCTTTGTCATCGATATTTGATGGGCAAGAAGTCGATTACCGTCGTATTGAGTTTGTAGGGCCTCAAGTTGGTAAAGAGCTTAAAATGAAGGGGCTTTATGCCATTATTTTCTCGCTTCTTGGTATTATGATCTATATTTGGTTTAGGTTTGAATGGCAATTTGGTGTTGCTGCTCTTATTGCTCTTGCACATGATTCTTTGATAACTATAGGATTGTTTGCCTTAACGCAGATGGAATTTAACCTATCAACAGTTGCTGCAATACTTATGATTGCTGGATACTCTATCAATGACACTGTGGTTGTATTTGATCGTATTCGTGAAAATTTACGTAAATATAAAAAGAAGCCTCTTAATGAATTATTTAATTTTTCTATAAATCAGACAATATCAAGAACATTGATGACATCTATTACAACTCTTCTCGCGTTGATTGCGCTTTATATATTTGGTGGCGAAGTTATAAGAGGTTTTGTATATGCGCTGATTTTTGGTATTGTTGTCGGTACTTATTCATCTATTTTTGTTGCATCTCCATTATTATTAAGGATGAATATCAAAAGAGGGGAAGTTTCTTATGATAAGGATAGCGAAAATATCAAAGAAGAAACTCCAGCATCTACATAAATATATCTAGGTGAATATATAAAAATATATAAAGAGGTATCTTTTATATGGACGTTACCCCACTTATCAGAGCCAACCAGAATGTTATACAATCCTATACAAAAGGCGTTTTTAAAATAAGTTCTGTTATCTATAACAGTCCTGTTATAGTCGCTCCTGATATGGTTAATGTTTGGAAAATACCAAATGTTAGAGGCGTGTCAGATCTTAAGCTAGAGCATTTTTATGATTTGATAAAAACTCGCGATAATATTGATGTTGTGTTATTAGGATCAGGGGCTAAAATGAATTTTTTGCCTCGTGAGTTAAAAGTTTTATTAAAAGAAAATGGTCTAAAGATTGATGTTATGGATACGGGAGCAGCGTGTAGAACATATAATGTGCTTATGGCTGATGGGCGGCGCGTAGTTTGTGCATTATTACCTTTTAAGAAGGAATGAATTAAGGAGGAATAAAGCTCTATTTGCAATAATGTTTATAATTGAGGTAGTATATAGAAAAAAATAGTATTAGGTAAATATATTATGGGTGATGCAAATAATCTTACGGCAGAAAAACGGGCATTGTTAGAAGAGCAGATGAAGGCTGTGACTCCGGATTTTCTTGAGAAGAAGATAGATGAGGTCATATCTAGGCCTGAAATTATAGAACAGCTAGAAGATCGTGGTTTATCGGCAAGTGTGCTTGAGGATAAAAAGCCTGAAATGGTAGAGGCTTTGCAAAGTAGAATTGGTAATATATTAAAGACTTTGCCTGTTATTGAACAATCTTCAGAAGATGCAATTGATGAAACAGTTGATAGTGATGTTAAAGATTTTCCCAAAATGATTGACTCTGCAGTGCAAGAAGAAATCACAAGCTCAATTGAAGCTGCGGATCAGCGCATAAAAAAGAAATTTGAAAATGCTTCTAATAGACTTGAGGAGGCTAGTAACTATCTTGAAAATGGAGAACGCCCAACGGATCCTAATAGTGAGCTTAATAGGCAATTTGAGGCTGGTGTTATAAGTGCTGGTAATGTTATTTTAGAAATGCGTGCAATTTATTCAGATGCTGTAGAGCGTAATAGAGCCGCTATGAAGGATATGGGAGAGCTTGGCAAGAAAATTATAGAATATATTGATGCTCGTATTGCAGAAGAAGAAGCTGCGGCTGCTGCTCAACAACCAATCCAAGAACCGTCTGCACAACCGGTAATTCAACCATAGAAAAATAAGCCATAGAAAAATAAGGAAGCCATTTCTTCCTTATTTGTTCTATTTTTAATAGGTTTGCAGTGTAGGCTTGGTGCTTAGGCTATAATTCCTGTTTTGCCTTTTCGAGTAATTCTGCTACAAACTCCCAATTTACAAGGTTATCTATAAATGCTTCAAGATATTTTGGGCGGGCATTACGGTAATCAATGTAATAGCTATGTTCCCAGACATCACAACCAAGTAGTGCTTTTTGATTGTGTATAAGTGGATTTTCACCATTTGGCGTTTTAGTTACCTCTAATTTGCCATCTGCATTTAAAACTAGCCAGCACCAGCCAGAGCCAAATTGTGTTGCACCAGCGGTAAGGAATTTATCCCTAAAGGATTCAAAAGATCCAAAACTGTCATTTATTGCTATCTCAAGATCACCAGGTAGTGATCCGCCGCCATTAGGTTTCATCCATTGCCAAAATAATTTGTGATTCCAGTGTTGTGCCGCGTTGTTGAATAATCCTTGCTCTCCTTTTTTATGGGCATTAATAACAACTTCTTCTAGTGTTGATCCCATATTAGGCAAATCTTGTAAAATTTTATTACCGTTTGTCACATAAGCGTTATGGTGCTTATCATGATGGTATTCCAGTGTTTCTGCGGACATATAAGGGGCAAGTGCATCATAGGCATAGGGAAGATCTGGTAATTCTAAGGTCATGGTTATCTCCTGCTTTTCATTGCTAGTAAAAACTGATAAGTGCTTAATCTAGTCTTTTTTTACTATTCATTAAAGGGTTTTTGTATTTTGAAAGCACATAAAAATAAGCTGGGAAGCAATTTATCTTATTGTGGTGAGATAGTGCGTGGTTACGATAGTGATAGATTTTTGCAATCTATGTTTTTTCCTGCTGGTATTCGTGAAGATTTATGGGCTTTGTTCGCCTTTAATCATGAGATAGCCAAAACCAGAGAGGTGGTAAGTGATTCTAACCTTGGCCTTATACGTTTGCAATGGTGGCGCGATGAAATTAAAAATATATATGAGCAAGGGGCAGTAACTGAGCATGAGATATTAAAACCTTTATCCATATCAATAAAGAAATATGATTTACCAAGGAGGCATTTTGATAAGCTACTTTATGCTAGAGAGTTTGATTTAGAATGTGTGTCGCCTGCTAATCTTGAAGGATTGATGAATTATGCAGATTTTACAACGCAGCCTTTATTTAAACTTGCGCTCATAATAACAGGGTCTAATCCTGATCTAGAAGTAGTGCAGCCTATAGCCATAAATTATGCTTTGGCTGGGATAATTCGCTCCACTAGATATTTTGTATGCCAAAACAGATTTTTATTGCCTGAGGATCTGATGAATAAATATTCAATAAAAAAAGATGATTTTTTTAGTGATGATAATCAGTACAATTTAAAATTGTTAATTAAGGATATTGTTGATAATCGCTTAATAGCTTCAAAATCTGATAATTTATTTCTAAGATCAGCTCAATCTATAAGTGAGATATATTTTAAACAGATAAAATCTTTAGACTATGATGTTTTATCATCTGCAATTACATGTGATCCCTCATTAAAGGTATTTAGGGTTTTTTGGAAAACAAAAATAATGTAATTATTTATAGATAAGTTTATTATGGTAACGTTAATGTTTTTCTTGTAGTTTAATGCCTTAAAAGGGTGGTTAAAGTTTTCTTTTGAGTTTAAAAAAGGTTAGATTAAAAATGGTTGATTCAATTGGTTCAAATGGGCATATCCCAAAAGTTCAATCTTCATCATCAGTGCAAAAACAAGTGGATAAGAAGGGGGCAGAGCAGGTTGCTTCTAACGTGTTCTTATCTGATGATGTTGCCATATCTGATGAGGCTTTGAGTTTATCAGCGGCACAAAACATTGCTCAGGATACAAGGGTACAGATACAATCTAAGCGTAATCTTACTTTATCTTCTGATATTGATCGTCTAAATAGTCTGCTTTAAGAGGGGACAGCCCCATTTTGGATTAAAATATCATTTGTTACTATTTATACTCAACATTTAAAATTTCAAAATCTTGAGTTCCCTTAGGCGTTTTAACACTAACAGAATCACCTTTGCTTTTTCCTATTAATGCGCGGGCGACAGGGGCACTGATTGATAGTTTACCTTTTTCCATATCGGCTTCATAGTCACCAACAATTTGATAAGTTTCTTCTTCGTCCGTATCTTCATTAACGATAGTGACAGTTGCACTAAATTTAACGATATCACCGCTTAGTGTGGTTGGATCAATGATCTGCGCCCTGCTTGTAACAGATTCAAGTTCTAAAATACGTCCTTCAATAAAGCTTTGTTGCTCTTTTGCTGCGTGGTATTCGGCATTTTCCTTTAAATCACCATGTTCGCGAGCCACTGCTATTGCTTCAATAACTTCGGGGCGGGCAACAGTCTTAAGATGATTTAGCTCTTTCACTAATTCATCATAGCCAATTTTAGTTACGGGAACCTTATCCATTATTTTTCTCTAATATTTGTTATTGCAAAGCAAAACCCGCCAATAGTAGCATAGGCGGGAATTGACAGGATTATAGATATAAGTCTTCTCTGCGTCAAGCAGCTTTGCTTTTATCTTTTTCCTTGAAATAGCTTTGCAAGCTAGCAACATCAAGGTCACGATCTTTTAATGCACGAATAGCCCTTGTGGCTGCGCTTGCTGCGCTCATAAGGGTGTAATACGGGATTTTATTCATCAAAGCCATACATCTTATAGATGATGAATCAGAAAGTGCGTGTGAACTTTTGGTTGTGGTATTTATTACAAGATCAATATCCCCATTGATAATTGCATCAACAATATGGGGTTGTCCTTCTAAAACCTTATTTATTCGCTCTGCCCTGATATTGTTATCATTAAGAAAAGAGCATGTTCCACCAGTGGCTACTATTTTAAATCCTATGTTTAAGAGTTCTTTGGCAATTGGTATTAAGGCGGGTTTATCCTCATCTTTGACCGACATAAAAACACTACCCTTAATTGGCAGGTTAGTTCCTGCGCCAAGTTGTGATTTAGCAATAGCATGAGCCAGATCTTTATCAAGCCCTATTACTTCGCCAGTTGATTTCATTTCAGGTCCTAATAAAGGGTCAACACCGGGAAAGCGGTTAAACGGAAATACCGGAGCTTTAACAGCGTAATGATCATATTGAATGTCTATTAGCATATCCTTGAACTTGCTAAGTTTTTCACCTGCCATTATGCGCGCTGCTAATTTAGCAACAGGAACACCCGTTGCTTTGGCAACAAACGGTACTGTACGTGATGCCCGAGGGTTTACCTCTATTATATATATCACCTCATCGCCTGTTTCATCATCTTTTCTAACTGCAAATTGAACATTCATAAGTCCTTTTACTTTTAGGGCTTTTGCTAATTTTATGGTTTGGGCATTTAACTCTTCTATCACCTTTTGTGGTAATGAATGAGGGGGGAGTACGCAAGCAGAATCACCTGAGTGAATACCTGCCTCTTCGATATGCTCCATAATTCCAGAAACATAAACATCTTCACCATCACATAGTGCGTCAACGTCAAGCTCAATTGCACTTTTTAGATAACGATCAAGCAATACAGGGCAATCACCTGATACTTTTACTGCCATATTGATATAGCGCTCAAGCTCAGAAATAGAGTGGACAATTTCCATTCCTTGTCCGCCAAGAACGTAAGATGGGCGTATTACAAGAGGAAAACCAATATTTTCAGCAATATTAAGAGCTTCTTCTTTTGTACTAGCAATTCCATTAGGGGGTTGTTTTAGCCCTAAACCATGTAAGAGCTGTTGAAAGCGCTCACGATCTTCTGCTAGGTCAATTGCATCAGGGTCAGTGCCAAGAATAGGTATATTATTATCTAACAGAGCTTTGGCGAGTTTAAGCGGGGTTTGCCCTCCTAGCTGAACAATAACGCCCTTTACTATACCATTAGATTGTTCGGCTCTTATAAGCTCAATAACATCTTCTTCGGTTAAGGGTTCAAAAAATAGTCTATCTGATGTGTCATAATCAGTAGAAACCGTTTCAGGATTGCAATTTACCATTATGGTTTCATATCCAGCTTCTTTAAGCGCGTATGCCGCATGAACACAGCAATAATCAAATTCTATGCCTTGACCAATGCGGTTAGGACCACCGCCGAGTATAATAATTTTTTCTTTATTTGTTGGGTTTAACTCATTTTCAGCAGGGGTTATACCAT
>JALTAZ010000058.1 GCA_027075555.1 Micavibrio sp. | reverse complement strand
CTGGAAAAGTTGAAGAAGTTTATATAGAACAAGAAGAAGCTCAAACCCACCCGCTTGGCGCAGCTAGAGCGCAAATACATGAAAACTATATTATCGCACAAACTACTGACGGAATGGTGATTATTGATCAACACGCAGCGCATGAGCGTCTAGTATATGAACGCTTTAAATCCCAGATTGCAAAATCCGGAATAGAAAAGCAAGGGCTACTAACCCCCGAAATTATAGAGCTAGAAGATGTAGACATGGCACGTTTACTAGATCGCCGCTGCGAATTACACAAACTTGGTTTAGAAATAGAAAGCTTTGGCTCTAATGCTATAGCTGTTCATAGCGTCCCTGCTATTTTATCAAATAAAATAGATATAAAAAGTCTGATAAATGATATTGCTGATGAATTAGCAGAATATGATAAAACCGATTTATTAGAAGAACACATCAACCATATATTATCAACTATGGCCTGTCATAGCTCAGTTCGCTCTGGTAGGAGACTTAACGCCGATGAAATGAATGCTCTTTTGCGACAAATGGAAAATACCCCACTTTCAGCTCAATGCAATCACGGAAGACCCACTTATATACAATTATCACTAAAAGATATTGAACGCTTATTTAGTCGGCGTTAGAGTAGCTTTTCAAAAGTTAAATTAAAATCCCTTAGGGTTAAGATGCAAGACAAAGTAGAAAAAATAAAAACAATTATTTATAAGAATAAAAAAGACCATTTAAAAATGATGATTATTTATTTTGTTTTCTTTGTATCGCTCTCAGTTGCAGTTATCCCTATCAGTGGTGCATCAGTATTTGCACTAATGATCGGGGTTTGTACCCTTGCTGTAATATATTCGCTTCGTATGAATGCAGAAGAAGACAGCTTGCTTGAAAATCATGCCACTTTTTTAATAAGAACTTTTTGGCGTGCAAATCTTTACCTATTGATAACAAGCTTTATAGCAATGCTTTACTTACTAATCTCAGTTGATTATGCGCCACTTAGCCCATGTATAGAAGTTTTAAATAAGCATATTGAAAAAGCTGATATAAAACACATACCTAAAGTAATTCAGGTTTGTAATGAAATATTCATAGAAACTAACATGATAAATATTAAGATTATGGCATTTATTGCATTTTCCCCCATATTACTATATCTTCTGGTGCGTTGCGTAAAAGGTTGGACCTTAATTGTACAACATAAAATGGTTCCAGAAGATAGATTATAAAAAAAATTAACTAAGGATTTAAGGTTACAACATGAGGAATAAAGCTTTTTCATTCTATTTGGGGGTATTTCTAATTTCAGGACTGGTTATGTCCTTGCAAATTCTTCAATCAAGACTATTCTCTGTTACTTCATGGTATCATCTATCTTTTCTAGTTATCAGCATGGCCATGTTCGGTCTTACGCTTGGAGCCTTGAAAATCTATAAATCATCAGAAGATGAACAGCGCAAAAATTATGGGTTAATCGCAAAAAAGCACTCCATGGCCTTCGGGTTTTTCATTTTAATAGCACTTGCAGCACAGCTTTTTATACCTATCATCTCAAATGACGCGGTTAAGACACTTGCAACATTGCCAATAGCGGCAATTCTAACAAGTATCGCATATTACCATGCAGGCGTTGCTATAACCATATGTCTTACGCGCTCACCCTTTCCTGTTGGAAAAACATATGGAATCGACCTTGTTGGCGCAGGGCTTGGCTGTATTGCCGCTCTTGCTCTTATGGAAACAATTGACACACCCTCAGCCATATTATTTCTATCAGGTGTTGCTTTTATTTCCGCTCTAGCATTCCCGGTGGAAAAAGACACTCAAAATACCGTTAAACTGGGTAATAAAACATATAACTTAAAAAAGATTGCAACTACCTTCTTAGTAATTACGTTTGGACTAGGGTTAACGAATATATTACTACCTTCGCCCTTATTGTATCCTCTTTGGGTTAAGGATAGATATACCCCTATGTCTGAAATTGAGTATGAGAAATGGAACTCTATCTCCCGTGTTACTGTAATGAATGAAGAAAAAAATATATACCCTTTTGCATGGGGTCCTTCACCTGTTTTTCCTGATAATTATACTATTGATGCGAAAATGCTTATTATTGATGGTGATGCTGGAACTCCTATTACAAGATTTGATGGCGATTTTTCAAAGCATAAATACCTAGAATATGATGTAACAAATATTGCATATACTATGCCTAACATAAATAAAGCCGCAATCATTGGTGTTGGTGGTGGGCGAGACCTTTTATCCGCAAAATATTTTGGTGTTGAAAAAGTAACGGCTTTAGATGTTAATCCAGTACAAATAGAGCTTTTAAAAGATGATCCAAAATACCGCAAATACTCTAATCTTTATAAGCAACCTGGAGTGACAATTCTTAACGAAGAGGCTCGTAGCTGGTTTAGGCAAAATGAAGAAAAGCTTGATATTATTCAAATGAGTTTAATTGACACATGGGCCGCAACAGGTGCGGGTGCGTTTGCGTTATCAGAAAATGGCCTATATACCACAGACGCTTGGACTATCTTTATGAACGATCTTAGTGATCATGGAGTATTTACCCTAAGCCGTTGGTCTGCAAGTGTTATGGACGATACAGGGCGTGCACTTTCAGTTGCTATGGCAACATTATTTAACCAAGGTATAACAGATGCTCGTAAGCATATTGCACTTTTTAACTCTGGAGCAATCGCCACATTAGTAGTTTCCAAATCTCCACTTACAGATGAACAAATTGCCGCTCTAGAAAAAACAGCAAGAGAAAAAGAGTATAAAATTGCTCTAATCCCTAATAAAGAGCCCCCAGCAGGCTTAATAGGTAATCTTATAAAAGCAAAATCTATAGAAGAAATTAACGACCTATCTTCTAAGCAATTTTTTGATATATCGCCATCAACGGATATGCGACCATTCTTCTTTAACCAAGCGCGATTATCAATGCCAATTGCTGTATCAAAAATGGCTATAGCCCCACCTAGCGGTGCACATTATGTATCTATGGGGCAGGCAAAGGCAACTTTTAACCTTTATATAATTATTATCTTTTCCTCTATCATGGTTGCATTTGTAATTATCATGCCACTTCTTAAAACAGTTGAGTATAAAGGAAGTACTTTCATAAAATCTGGAACTTTGTATTTTATGCTAATTGGTCTAGGCTTTATGTTCATGGAAATATCACTATTACAGGCTTTAGGGGTATTTCTTGGACACCCTATTTATGGTCTTAGCGTAGTTTTATTCAGCCTTATCATATCCGCAGGTATTGGTAGTTTTGTATCTGAAAGAATCCCTCTTACAACACTTCTAAGGCAGGCAATATGGGCGTTGCTTATATTCGGATATGGGGTGTTTTTATCCTTAATTCTCAGTAGCATTTTTCATACATATGCCGAAGCACCAATAATTACGCGTATTTTAATAAGCGTAGCCATAATGTCACCTGTTGGAATATTGATGGGATTTGGCTTCCCTACAGGACTGCGCCTAACAGAGATATTTGATTCAAAAGCTACTGCATGGTTTTGGGGCATTAACGGAGCAGCAGGCGTATTAGGAAGCTCTTTAGCTATTGCATTTAATATCGCTCTTGGTATTGATACAACTCTTATAATTGCTGGTCTGTGTTATGCACTTTTGATAATTCCATTTTTTATAATCTCCAGATTACCAAGAAAAACTGCGTAAATCATAGGTTTCTAACACTGATATAGGCATTCATTTCATAAGCGCTTTAGGATCTGCGCTTTGCACTGAGCTTGATGGTTTTGTTATGCCGACAAACTCGATATATTTAAAGACTTCAAATAGGTTTCACATGCTTTAAAATCTATTATAGCTGACTTTTTCTTAGAATCTATATAAGGATCAGCTCCGCATTTGTCTGAATTATATAAAGTATTTTTATAATCTTCTTCAATAAAACATGCGTCAATAACATCTTGCGATGTTGCTTTTCCTGCTATCATGGCAAAAGCCAATATCAAAGAACCAGAAAGTGGCACTATAATTTGCAATACTGTAAATTCATCATCACTTAGGCTTGAAATCTTACTAGATAATTTATCATGAATTTCATCTGACTGTGATAGAGCCACCAATCCCGTAGTGGTTTTTAAAGTGCAATCAAAACTATGTTCAAACCAAGATCTCCACTTACCCCATTTATAATTTTGCAAATTAACAAGCTCGCTAGGCTCTGATGCGATATAACAAAGTAAGTCAGTATCAAGATATTTTAAAATTTTACGGCTAATCTCGGCTCTTTTTTTTGAGACATGATCAATTTTTGTATTTACAATTTGTGTTAAAGGCATAGTTTGAGGATCCATGACATCGTCTTGTTCCACCCACTCGGTCACAATCTCTTTTGCTAATTCAACTGACGGCACTAGAAAATTTTGACCTGATTTGGTATTAAGAGCTCTATCATCAAGCAATATACGATAATTATCACCCTTTTTATCATAAGAAACATTCTTATAAAATCTTTTCATTCTGCCAGATTACCTTTAACATTTTCTTCTTCCTTTGGCTGTGACTTTATTTTATCTTCTTTAATCATTGATATATAATTAGAACAAGAAAAAGCATTATTGGAACGCTTAAAACTTTCCTGAATAAAATTAAAAATACCAGCAGGAAGGTCAATCATTTCAAAGTTTTGCAGATTATTATTCTTGATAAAATGCAAATCAAATATACTATTGCCCTTATCTATAATTTTATCTCTAACCCCGATATTATATGGATTTGCATCTATGGCAAATGAATCTATTCTCATGCCATTATCTGTTTTTGAAAACTCTGCCATACCACATTTCACATTCATAGTATCTTTATTTAAAAGATCCTTATCTATATTTTTGAACCACAATTTAGCAAAATCAATATCAATTATACCATCTTGAATAATAGAAATAATCTTATTTTTATCCTTCCTATTTAAAAGCATAATTGCCGGCATCAGCATATTTTTTTGCGTTAATATAGAAGAAAGTATTATGCTATCATTACCGTTTTTATCTATATCAAATTTTAAATTATCAATATTCTTATCGGCAATAACAACGTTATTTAGATTAAAATCTACATCTATTACATTCTGCCCCAATAAATAATTATTTTCGTCTTTCTGACCTTTATCTGGAATATCATTATAGCCTGCAACATCATAAAGCCTTGATAATATAGAAAATACAGTGTTATCACCTATAAAATTATCAACCGATAATTTATCAGCATCAACCTTTCCAGATATATCAATATTTTTATTATCTATAAATTTTACAACTAAATCAGTTTTTAGATTAGTTTTGTCATTTTTTGTTTTTATATCAGATTTTATTTTTATTAGCCTATCCCCCAAGGCAGATAGAACCAAATCACCACTAATTTTTTGATTTTCATATTCTATATTAAAGTCTTTAAATTTGTAATATTTTGCGCCTCTACGTAAAAAAAGCCCATTAAAATGAATATCAGCAATATTAAAAATGAGGTCAGCCTCACTTAAAATCATATATTGATATTTACCCTTAGAGCCAGTTACCTCCATTCCCAATGAAAAATTCCATGAATGCGCACCAACTTTTCCACTTCCACGTAATTTAGCAACCCCCTCATCTATATCATGGTCAATATATATGCGATCAATACTAATTGCAGCAGGCAGAAAAACCCCTCTGATAGTTTCAAACCCTTCTAAATATAGTGAAGTTAGACGAGGACTACTCGTGGCAACATTCCAAAATGGCATATATGCCTGAAATTTTTTAAATCTCATTATGGGGAAACTGTCTTCTGGTTTATCAAATATCAACACGTCTTCTACGTCCAATGCAACGGTTGGAAAAAAACCCATATGGACAAGTTTTTTCATCGTAACAGGGCGACCACCAAAAGCCCTTTGTATTGTTTGCCCAACTCCTTCTTTAAGCATATCATTCGATCCGCCCATATTGGCAAGAATCGTCAAAATAACCAAAATAAAAGCTATTATAATAAATAATAGTTTAAGAATGCGCCCAAGCCACCTAGAACCTGTTTTTTCTTTTCTGTCATTTCCATCTAATAGGTAAGAATTATCGCTCATAAAAAAATCTTCTCTGCTGTGTATTAGTTATTATAATTTATGCTTGAATTCAATCAAGCTTATCAAAAGGATCTTGCTTATATTTATGGTTAAATCCCAAACTTTTCCAGCTTTTCACCAATTCAGGCGGTAAAGGAGCAATAATATCAAGAATCCTTCCTCTAATCATTGGATGAGGCAAAATTAAACGCTGTGCATGTAAGTGCAAGCGTTTTGATAAGTCCATAGCAGCCAAGTCATCATCAATCAACTTACATTCTTCATCTTTAACGGCTTTATATTTACGATCACCAACAATCGATGAACCCAGCACTTCGGCCGCATGTACACGTATTTGGTGTGTCCTACCTGTACGAGGCCAAAATACAACAAAAGCCGCGGCTCTGCCTGCGTTTTCAATAACAAAATATTCGGTTAGAGCGAACTTTCCTTCCTTATCATCAATAATCATTTTCTCATAATCACCAGATGATTTAACAAGTGGAGCTTTTATAGTTCCATCATAACTATCGGGAGTAGGTGAAACAACGGCCCAATAAATCTTACGAACTTCACGCTTTTTAAAGGCAAGCCCAAGCTCTCTTGCACATTTAGCAGAGCGCGCCAATAGCAATATCCCGCTAGTATCTTTATCCAAACGATGCACTAAGCGCGGAACAATATTATCTTTATTTTTTAAGGATTCTAACAAACCATCAATATGACGTCTGGTTTTCGTTCCTGCCTGAACTGCTATATCTGCTGGCTTGTTCAAAGCAATTACATGCTCATCTTCATAAATCACCATATGGCGCATAAATTTAATATCCTCATCAGAGATTTTCTTTTTATTTGACCTAATCTTATATGGTGTTTTTACGTCAAATGGCGGGATTTTTACCTCCTGCCCTGCAATTAACCTAGTATCAGGTCTAACGCGCTTACCATCAGCACGAATTTGCCCCTTACGTATAAGCTTTTGCGCCAAAGCATAGGGCATATCAGGAACATATTTTTTAATCCAACGATCAATTCTTTGGCCGTCATCATCATCTTTTACTTTTATAAAATATAAATCAGAATTCATGATGGAAAACCCGCCCCACGCATTAACCATAGCGCAAATATAAGCGCCATTATTGAGGCAATAACAGAAATAAACATATAACTAAAGGCTTGGATCATTTCTCCACGCTCCCACATTGTTACAAAATCCAGCGAAAAAGTAGAAAATGTTGTAAAAGCTCCTAAAAACCCTGTGATAATCAAGCTTTTCATCTCATTTGAAACATTATCCATAGTTGAAAATTTAGCAATAATAACCCCCATCAAAAAAGACCCTAATATATTAACAATCATAGTTGCCCATGGAAAACCATGACCAAATAGTTGCACTGTGCCATGGTTAACACCAAAGCGAGCCATAGCACCTAGTGCTCCGCCTATTCCTACCATTACTATTGTGCTTATCATATAAACCTCTTACAATTTGTAAAAATCATACGCACCTAACTAATTAGGATATTCCATACATAATGTTTAGCATACTAACACAAACACAAAAGGGTATTCTTATCGCTTTTTCAGGTTTTACATCCTTTGCTTTGGCTGATGCCTGTTCAAAATGGCTTGGTATGCGTTATGAAACGCAATTTATCTTATATTGGGTTTATTATATTTCTCTAATTATTGGTCTATTTTGCTCACCATTTTTAGGTGGCATAAAAAAAACCCTACAAACAAAACGCCTTCATATACATGTTTGGCGCGGAGTTTGCGCCCTTGGCATTGCCATTACTGTGGTTTCTGCCCTTTCAAAGGGACTACCTCTTGCAACACTTTACACAATCTTATTTTTAGCACCCTTCCTAATCACTATAGCTGCTATTCCAATATATAAAGAACCCGTCACCATAAAAAGCTGGCTTATTATTGCACTTGGCTTTTCTGGTATATTAGTGGCTTTTAGGGGGAGCGTTGAATTTTCTATTGCTTCTGCTTATGCATTCGCAGCCCTATCATTTATAGTTGTTCTAAGCCTGCTAGCCCGACAACTATGTCATAAAGAAACACTACTTTCACTATCATTTTATCCAAATATTGTAATTTTAGGAATGCTCACATTGCCTATATTACCAGATCTTTCCTTGCCTGATATGCGTGATATTCCAATATTCTTACTTAATGGTCTTTTTGTTACAATTGGTTTAAGCGCAATTGCCTATGGCTTTCGCATTGCGCCCTACTCTATCATTGCCCCAATCCATTACACACAAATGGTAATTGCTGTTATCATTGGATATCTGGTATTTGGTGATGTGCCTGATATATGGCTAATTATCGGCGCAAGCATTATTATAATCAGTGGCATAATGCTTGCGCTTAATAAAGATAACAAAAAACAATAAATTATGATGCTATGTTATAATTTAAAACAGGATTACGAGCTGCCCTAACCTCATCAAGACGTTTGCGCGGAGTTGACTTAGGCAAGTCATGAAATTCCTTGTTTTTGCCATCTTTTACATCTTGTGCAATTTTTTTCATAGTAGATATAAATCGCTCTAACGTATCCTTACTCTCAGTTTCTGTTGGCTCTATAAGCATCGTTCCCGCCAATATAAGAGGGAAATATATAGTCATAGGGTGATAACCATATTCAACTAAGGCCTTGGCAATATCAAGCGTTGTTACATCATACTGCTTTTGCTTTTTATCGGTAAGCAAACATTCATGCATACAAGATCCCTCATAAGGTACATGATAATCATCTTTAAGTTGTGATAATATATAATTAGCATTAAGAACCGCGTCCTCTGATACTTGACGAAGCCCATCACTTCCATGGGATTTCATATAAGATAAAGCGCGAACAAACATGCCAAACTGCCCTTGGAAAGCCTTTAAAGTTCCTAATGTATCAGAGCGATCTTCCTTTGTTTCAAGTATATACTCCCCCTTTGAATTCTTAATAACTCTTGGAACTGGCATATATTGCGCTAGATCCTTTGTGCAACAAATTGGTCCTGAACCTGGACCACCACCACCATGGGGAGTGGAGAAAGTTTTATGTAAATTTATATGCATTACATCAACGCCAAAATCTGCTGGTCTTACCTTACCAACCAAGGCATTAAAATTGGCACCATCGCAATAGAAATACCCACCAGCTTTATGCAGTAAATCAGATATTTCAATAATATTACGCTCAAACAGACCACAAGTGTTTGGATTTGTGACCATCATTCCCGCAATATCCGCGCCATTTTCATCGGTTTTATAAAGAGCATCTTTAAATGCCTCAACACTAAGCCTACCTGTTTCTTGAGTAGAAATAGAGCGCACCTCAAAACCACACATAACCGCAGTTGCAGGGTTAGTACCATGCGAGGAATCTGGCGTTAGGACTATTTTCCTTTTACTGTTGCCTTGTATTTCATGCGCGCGGCGAATAGTCATCATACCGGCAAGCTCACCATGTGCGCCAGCCGATGGAGCAAGACAAACCCCCCATAGCCCCGTAAGCTCAGCAAGCCAATTTTGCAATTCATGCATAAGCTCTAATGCGCCTTGAACCGTGCTTTGTGGCTGCATTGGATGAATTTGTGCAAAACCCGAAAGACGCGCCAACTTCTCATTAAGGCGTGGATTATGCTTCATGGTACAAGAACCAAGAGGAAAAAAACCATGATCTATGGAATAATTCCATGTACTCATACGCACAAAATGTCTAACAACTTGTGGCTCACTTAGTTGTGGCAGACCAACTTCTTCACGAGGGGCTACACCAATTCTTAATGGAATATCTTCAGGCTCTGCTAAATCTACGCCAGATGACTCGCTATACTCTTTTTCCCATAGTAAATTTTCTTCATAGTGCAAACCGCGATCCTGATTCATTTTTCTATTTCCGTTATTTTATGATTTTAATTGTGATATATTTCATCCATACATAAGATCAAAATCTTTTCTGAGATACACTACATTCAAGAACATTCTTATCCCATTCAAGCATATCTTTCGTAGTTTCAACCTCTAAATTACCTGAAATTCTGTCTAAATAAAATCTTGTAGCAGAACCACCATGACGCCATTGTGCCGATATAGCCGAGCTATTAAATGCTTTAATTTTATCAGGAGAAACAAGTTCACCATTCATAATAACGACCTTGTCTTTCTCATTTATAACAAAGCTGATCGTTGACCAATCATTCTTACATGTAACAGCCTTTTCATCAGGTGATTGAAATTGCATGAAAAAAAATAGAAAACCTCCGGCTATGATAGATATCATCATAAATAGAAAAATAATCAATCCGCTATTATTCCTCATAATATAACTGTCCTTTCAAAAGCTTTGGCGTTGCTTGCTATAATATATTACAATATTTCGGATAAAGTGTTTACAAATTCTTCTATATGATCATCTGTTGTCATTTCCGTAGCCGCTATAAGCAACTGGTTATCGTCAAGAGCGTACCCCCCAATTATTCCACATGTAGCCAAATCCTCAACCACTATAGATGATGGCTTAGGAAGCTCTATTACAAATTCATTAAAAAACCGATCATTCAAAATTTTAACTCCATCAATACAACTAACAGCCTCTGCCAAACGACAAGCAGCTTGATGATTTAAAAGAGCTAACCGTTTAAAGCCGTCCTCACCCAATAAGGCCATATGAACAGTAAAGGCTAGCGCACAAAGCCCTTGATTTGTGCATATATTTGAAGTGGCCTTTTCGCGGCGAATATGCTGCTCTCGCGTGGAAAGAGTAAGAACAAAGCTCCTACGTCCATCTGCATCCTTTGTCATTCCGCATAAACGCCCTGGCACCTGACGTAAATATTTCTGCTTACATGCAAAAAACCCTAAATGAGGACCTCCATAACTCATAGGAATACCGATAGATTGAGACTCTCCACATACTATATCAGCCTCTAGCGGAGCAGGCAAAAGCCCTAATGACACAATCTCAGTAACCACCACGACCAGCAAAGCACCAACCTCATCGCATTTCTTGCGCCATTTATCATATTTATGGGGACTGCCAAAAAAATCAGGTGATTGAACAATTACGCACGCCGTATCGCCATCAGGATCACCTTCAAACACTTCACGTTCTTCATAGTTAGACATATAGCTATTCAAAACTTTACGATATTCAGGATTAAGCACTGTGCCAATGGCAACCTTATTGCGCCTAGTTATTCGCATAGCCATAAGCGCGGCCTCACTAACCGCCGTTGAGCCATCATACAAAGATGCATTAGCAATATCTTGCCCTGTTAGTTTTGATATAAAGGTCTGATATTCAAAAATAACCTGCAAAGTACCTTGAGCGATTTCTGGTTGATATGGGGTATAAGCGGTTAAAAACTCACTACGCTGAATAATATAATCAACGCTAGCTGGTATATGGTGGTTATAAACGCCTGCGCCTAGGAAAAACGGCACATCATCGGCGTTCATATTTTTTGCTGCCATAGCTGACAAATCACGATCTACCTCGATCTCTCCTTGATGTTTTGGAAGATCAACCAAGCCATCAACAAAGGCTGTTTTAGGAATATCTTGAAACAGCTCATCAATACTGCTCACGCCCACGGCTTTTAACATTTCTTTTCGGGCATTAGCCGTTTGTGGTAAATATCTCATATTACTTCCTATTTAATTCCTCAAAAGGGTGAACCTTCCACTGCGTAAGAAAATCAGGGTTTGGAACTCGTTCCTGTGATATAATTGACTTATAGTCCCCATCCTCAGCGCACCAATAATTTTCATCACAAAAAGGCAATGAAAAATTGGAAACTTGCTCCACATCTATATCATAACTATTTTCTTCTTTGCGCCAAACCTTAGCATCTATCAATACAGTATTGTCACTAACATCTGTAACCAACCCATAAATCTCTACATAAGTTAAGTCATTTCCCTCATGATCTAAATACCGTATAAAACCCAAAACTTGCTTCCCTAAAAGTGTATCTGGATTTTGAACATAGCTAGGCTCAAACATTAATCAATTTCTTTCAAATACTGTTCATATGCAGCTTCGTCCATTAAATCATCAAAAGCAGAATTATCAGCAACCTTAACTTTCACAAGCCAGCCATCTTCATTTACAGGCCTGGAAATAAGTTCAAGGTCATCTGCTATTGGGTTATTCACCTCAACTATTTCACCATCTACAGGCGAATAGACTTCCGCAGCGGTTTTAACAGATTCCACAACGGATATATCATCTCCCTTTGAAACTTGCTTACCAATTTCTGGTAATTCAATAAATACGAGATCACCAAGAGCCTCTCTGGCATGCTCTGATATACCGACCGCAGCAATCATTCCATCAATATATATACATTCATGATCTTTTGTATATTTAAATTCAGACATTATATTATATCTCACCTTATTAACGTTAATGATTTCAACTATGCCACTTTAACTGCCTTAATAGATTTTGTCTTAGCCGGAATAAATGGCATTTTGGCAATTTCTGCCTCTATATTGCGCCCCCTGACATTTACAAATATTTTAGTTCCTGCTGTTGCATATTCTACTGGAACATATCCTTGTCCAATTGATTGTCCAAGGGTTGGAGAAAAGCCCCCACTGCTCAAGCTACCAATAACTTTTCCATCAATATTTATAATTTCTGCCCCTTCGCGAGCAATACCCTTTCCCAAAATACGAATACCAACGCGCCTACGCTTTGGCTCTATAATTTTATCAGCTCCAATATAAGATTTATTATCCTTACCTATAACCCAGCCTAGATCAGCTTCTAATGGCGTTGTGGTATCATCAATATCATGACCATAAAGGCAATAACCCATCTCCAAACGCAGAGAATCTCGCGCTGCAAGACCAATAGGTCTAACTGCCTCATGTTTTAAAAACTCTGTCCAAAAATGCCGACCAACGTCACTTGGCAAACTAAGTTCAAAGCCATCTTCACCTGTATAGCCCAAACGGCTAATAAATATATCTTGCCCACAAGGGCTTTGCACTTCCATATAGCTCATATAAAGTAGACCAGAGATATCACATTGAATTATGTCCTCAAGAACCTTCTTAGCTAAAGGCCCTTGTAAAGCGATCAATACCCTATCCAAAATCTCCATATTTACAGATTCTGGCATATGCGCTTTTATCCACTCAATATCTTTATCTTTACAACCTGCATTAAAGACAATAAAAAATTTGTGATCCCCCACCTTAGTAATTATTAAATCGTCAACAATACCGCCATTTTCATTTGTTAAAACCGTATATTGCGCCCGACCAATATTTTTTTTACTAAATGATGATGGTGTGATCTTTTCAAGAAATTCAATGACTCCATCGCCTTTAAGAACCATTTGACCCATATGAGAAACATCAAACAACCCCGCTGATGAACGCACCCATTCATGCTCTTTTTTTATGCCCATATCATAATATAATGGCATATCATAACCTGCGAACTCTCCCATTTTTGCGTTAAGATCAACATGTTTACCATGCAAGGCTGTAAATTCAGGCACTCTAAATTCCTATCACACAACAGTAACAATAAATCAATATAAAAATACATACATTATTTTAAATGTAAACTTAACTTTTATTATAAACTTATATTTATTGTAGTGGAATATATGCTTCGGCTTCTTTTCTAATCAAAGCTCTATTTAGATTAACATGTCTAATAGGTTTTGTTACATCGAAAAATATTTGTATATATTCTCCATCTTCCGTGACTATATCTCGCACATCAAAAAACTGTTTTGACACCTCAAACATCTCACTTTTCTTAACTGTTGCACCATATTTTCCTAATATATAAGCTTCTTCATCAAATGTAATAACTTTATATGCATTATCAGGATCTATTCCTGCATTCCCCTTATCATCCCAACTAGATCTAATTAAATCTCTTACCCTTTTATAAAAAGTCATATCCCCCAACTGCGGATCTAAACTACTTAACTTAACCGCGTAAGTAACAACCCCTAAATGTGCGAGATGTTTATATACTAACTCCCTAAAAGAGTTCAAAGCTCTGTTCACCTCAGCACGATCCTTTGATGTGTCAACTATATAGGCATAACGCGTCATTTCATCAGTTAATTTTTTAGAAAAAGGATCATAGTATTTTGTATATGGATAATATGCTCTAAGCTCGTATATTTTATTTTCTAAACGAGCCTTGCCAGAGCGTATATCCCTAATATTTTCTTCATATCTAGCAGATAACTTTTCTGACAATCCTTTCCACCTTTTTAATTCATAGGCAGAAAAACTCATCTCCATATCTTTATCATTATCATTATCAGATGAAGATGCCGCAAACACAGTGCCAATTTGTACAAAAATCAAAAAGATAGTAAGGGTAAATATTAATATACGCATATGCATTAAATTCCTTTTTAGATATTATATCATTCTAACAAATAAAGGAAAATAAAAACATTATAAACAAAATATGGTAAGCATTAAAAAGCCCCGCATACAGACTTACGGGGCTTTATAAAACTAGTTTTTAAAACAACAAATAATGTTTAATTACTCGACAATTTTACTAACTACGCCTGCGCCAACTGTGCGTCCACCTTCACGGATCGCAAAGCGCAGACCCTCACTCATCGCAATTGGTGCAATCAATGTCACTTCCATGCCATTAATATTATC
>JALTAZ010000057.1 GCA_027075555.1 Micavibrio sp. | reverse complement strand
ATTTTTATATTTAGTTTTTACAGGAAAAATTATGGTAGCGGTGGGGTGATTTGAACACCCGACACATGGATTATGATTCCACTGCTCTAACCCCTGAGCTACACCGCCATTTTAAAAAAACCAGGGTAAAAAACCATGAAGCCGTATATGGCCTATTTTTGTAATTTTTGTCAAGTCTTGTAAGGTATAAAACATAAACTATTTATTATGCCATAAAATATTTGCTTAATATGTGATTTATGATCTACAATATGTCTATAGTGAATATTAAAAATATAAAAATGTAAGTGAGGGTGTTATGCCAAGTATAGATTCAGAAACATTGACATTTATTGATCTTACCAAAGATAATGTGGGAAATTTTTATGATAATGGCGATTTTTCAGAAGAATATCAGAGTTTTAAGGAGTCCCCAGTTGGTGAAGCTCAGATAAAAAGCCTAGTAGAGGAGATTAAGGTTCAAATGGGCGATGATTATGAACCTACTGACTCGCAAATAGGCAGGATATTATATAATGAGCAGTTATCACAAGAGCAGGGCTATAGCTCTCCTGATCTTACGAGTGAACAAATGCTTGATAAGCATGGTCCTGCTTGGTATGAAGAATTGGGAGGGGCTTTAAAGAATTTATTTGAAAAAGCTAATAATGCGCTTAATGATGGTGTCAAAACAGGTGTTGATGCCACTGTTGATGGTGTTACTAATAACACGGGGCTTACTGGAAATGCTGTAGATGCGATTATCAACAGGAACCATCAGATTGATACCGCAGTAGAGGGCATGAAAATGTGATTCTTCACTTTTTGTGATTAGCAATAGCTTTAGGCGAGGACAATATTTTGTTCTCGTTTTTTATGCGTTTATAATGCTTTATTCAAGGTTTTTGTGATCCAACCTCCGCCTATAACTCTGTCATTAATATAGCATACTGCGGCTTGCCCTGTTGCAATGCCGTAATGCGCTTTATTAAGGTGAATTTCTGCACATTTATCACTGTTAATATATAATATTGCCGCGGTTGGCTGCATTACAGAGCGAAATTTTAAATCTATTTCTATGGGCATATTTATATTTTTTTCTATAAGCCAGTTGCAATCGATTAGATATAGAATATTGCGCGCTAGGGCTTGTTTAGGACCAACAATAACTTCATTATTACCGGGGCATAGTTTGATCACATATAAGGGCTCATTATTTTCTGATATCCCGCCGCCAATTCCAATGCCACGTCTTTGGCCAATAGTATAGTGAATAATTCCTTTATGCTTACCAACTATTCGTCCATCAATATGAACAATATTTCCTGACTTTACCGCATCAGGTCTGATCTTTTTAACAATTTTTGCATAATTGCCATCAGGAACAAAGCAAATATCTTGAGAATCTGGCTTATTAGCGTTGAGCAATCCTAAGCGCTCAGCTTCTTTTCTGGTGGTATCCTTACTCCAACCACCAAGAGGAAAGCGAAGAAAATCAAGCTGTTCTTGTGTGGTTGCAAATAGGAAATAGCTCTGATCTTTACCTGCATCTATTGCACGTTTTAAATATGCTTTGCCATTTTTGTCAATTAAGCGCTGTATATAATGACCTGTTGCCATGCAATCAGCGCCAAGGTCGTGGGCAACTTTTATTAAATCATGAAATTTAACTGTTTGATTGCATTTAACACACGGTATAGGGGTTTCACCGCGTATGTAGCTATTGGCAAAATCATCAATAACGCTTTCATGGAAATTGCTTTCATAATTTAAAACATAGTGAGGAAAGCCTAGATCTTGGGCAACGCGCTTAGCATCATAAATATCTTGTCCCGCGCAGCATGTTTTGCTTTTTACTGTTTTAGAAGTTAGGCCAGTAGCTTCACCATGATCGTATAGCTGTAAGGTTACGCCGATCACGTCATAGCCTTGCTCATGGAGTAGGGCTGCGCAAACAGAGCTATCCACTCCGCCAGACATAGCAACGAGTACACGGGTTTGTGACGGGAGTTTTTTTATTCCTAAACTGTTAAATTTATCACTCATAATAACACTTGTTTGTCATAATATGAATTATAATTTACGTATACCTAGCTATACTAGCCTTTTTAATTTATTCATAGCTAAAAAACTATTGCTTGTTTTTTACTATCTGCTATTACGGGGAAATTATACAATAATTTGCATTTATTTTATGACTTTGTCACTTGCCCCTTGTCATAAAGTTGTCATAAAATAAAGCCAAATAACTATAAAAAAACCATAAAAAAACCGCCCTTTCACGTAGGGCGGGGTTATAGTGTTTATTATTTATATCGCTAAAAATTTCTTTGATATGATATTTTTAAGCGGCTTTTTTTATCTCTATATGTCTAGTGTTTTTATTGTGTTTTTCCTCTGCTTTGCGAGGTATTGTTATTGTCAGAACACCATTTTTGAATTTTGCATCAATTTCTTTGTCATTTGCATCGCTAGGAAGTGATAAAATTCGGCGGAAAGATCCGTAGGAACGTTCTATACTATAGTATTTCTCGTCTTTACTTTCTTTTTCGTAATTTTTCTCGCCGCTTATAATTAGCGTTCCATCTGATAGTTCTAAATTGATGCTGTTTTCTTCAACACCGGGTATTTCAACATTTATTTGATAGTCTTTTTTTCCCTCTTTAATGTCTAATTTAGGTTTTATAAATGTTCTAGAAATAGGGGTTGATTGCTCATTTTTATAAGCAAATAGCTCAGGTAAATGTGCAAACGCAGATCCAGACATTATGTTATCAAATAAATTGTCTATTTCTCTATGTATGTTTACCAAGGGTTGCGTTAGTGAATGGGCGTAACTGCCGCTTGCTTCTCTTGGTATATTTGATACGCGACTTACAGGAAGTTTATCATTTTCTTCTTTTCGTTCATGTTTAAACCAATTGCTAGGATTCCATCTTTTAATGTCGATACTCATTGTAGATCTCCTTTCATAAATATTTTAGAAGTTTATAAAGCAGTTACTCGCTACTCTTTTTCTGGTGTTTTATTTCCCTTATTAGAGTTGCCTATAATATCGTTCATGTAAGATTTTATTTTTTCAAAAAAGCCTGTTCCGTGTTTTCCATCGGCGGTTTTTTTGCGTATTGCATCAATTTCTTTATAAAAATTATCAAAGTCTTTTTTTGTTCCATACCCAAGAATTTCTGCAAGTTTTATTTCTTTTGTTGCTGCATCTAAAAGATCTTTAAGTTCCATATTAGTTTGGGCATTTCTTTCTTTTGTTTCTGCAAGTTTTTCTGCTTCATCAAGCAGCATTTCTGCATTTGTAACAGGTATAGGGATAATTGTTACATCAACTGATAGGGTGCTAAGAGCGGTTTGCAACACTATCTTTGCCTCATCTATTTTATCTTGGGCAATGAGTGAGGCGGCTTTTTTCATTGCATTAGGGTATGTTGCCATTGGTAAGCTAGTTACCTTAATATCAACCTCACTTGCCAATGTTGATAATAGGGCTCTTGCTGCTTGTACTCGACCTTTTTTAAGAAGATTTTGAACTTCTTTTATAGCACTTTCAGCCATTTCTGGTGTGGCTATTACATCATGTGATTGCGCCGAAACCCCAACTGGGATAAATGCTATATCTGGGTCTTTAGCTATTAGTATGTCAAGTTTACCAGTAGCTTTTTCTAATGATTTTAACGCATCTTCTTTTTTACCATTATCAAGAGCTTTTAGCGCGTTTTCTGCTTCTTGCAAGGCTGTTATGGCCTCAGAGTAGATTTCTTTGCGTTTTTCCTCTGTTTTCTTGTTTGTATTATTTACTACATTGTCTTTTAATGCTTGTTCAGTTGTTGGTTTTTTAGCATTATTTTCTGCATAGGAAAAACTTGGATATGTTGTAACTGTGCTAAGACTTATAACTCCGGCTAAAGCTAATGCACAAACTCCTGCTTTTAGTTTTTTTGTGATGACGCATCTTTTGTTATTCTTGTTATTTTCTTTTGAAATTACAGTTATATTTTTCATTTTTCATTCCTTCCTTTAATTTTGATTATATTTTGTTTTGATTTGGTTGTGACAAGTCTTTGTGTAGCCTAAGTACACCCTCTTGCGTCTGTGCACATTACACCGTGCACAGAGCAGGGGCTACTCAAAATACCAAGCCGTTCTCGCCAGCTTAATATTAGTAGAGCCTAGTTCTTCTTTTTGCTTTGCCTGTTTTCGATTGCTTTTTTGTTCTTATCTACAGTTGCATCAGCAGAGTTAATTGCAATCATTCGTGGCTTCTTTTCTTCGGGCACTTCACGCCTTAGATTTATTACAAGAAGGCCATTATCCATTTTTGCATCAACTACTTGAATATAGTCAGCCAGCCTAAACGTTTTAACAAAGGATCTGTTCGCTATACCTCTGTGAAGATAAACGGCGTGTTCGCTTTCTTGATTGGACTTTATTTGTCCTGATACTCTAAGCTCCCCATCATGCAGTATCACCTCTAGATCGTCTAGGCTAAAGCCAGATACGGCCATTGTGATACGATAATCATCATCGCCTAATTTTTCTATGTTATAAGGTGGGTAATTATCGGACTTATCACCGCCTTCATTTAATATACTTTCAAAAAGATCATTAAACCTATCAAATCCAACGGTGCGTCTCATCAACGGGGTTGTCAATGTAACTAATTGAGTCATATCCTCTCTCCTTTCATTAAGCAAGATCAGAAACAATCATTTCAAAACATCATCATACCTTTCACTAAGCGTACAATGAAGGTGGAAAAACTACCACGCGATTATCTAATCAAATTTAGAGCATGTTGTCAATAAAAAATCAAATTTTTTTTAGAATTAATGTTGTCTTGCAACGAGTCGTATTTTGCTTGATATATAAAGCAGGGCAAAATATAGAGGTTCTTTATGAAAATATTACATGCAATGGCTGGAGATTCGGTTGGTGGAGCGGAAACATTCTTTGTTGATGCAGTTGAGGCAATATCAGAAACAAGTGTAGAGCAAAGGGTTATAACCAGAGCTAATAATCCGCACAAAATCTCAACAATTAAAAAGCATGGGATATTTATAGAGGAGGCTTCGTTTAATAAAAACTGGAAATTCACTACGGCTGTTAAGATAAAAAAGCATATTAAGGAGTTCAAACCTGATATTGTGCATCATTGGATGGGTAGAGCAGGCATGTTCTCTCAACCAGGGAATCATGTGAATATTGGTTGGTATGGTGGGTATTACAAGCCTTCGCGATTTAAGCACTGCAAATATCACGTGGCAGTAACGCAAGATATTGTAGATCATATAGTGCGTGAGGGAGTGCCAAAGGAGCATGCTTTTTTGCTGCATATATATGCAGAGTTTGAAAAGGGCATACCAATAGATCGTGCAGAGTTTGATACGCCTGATGATGCTACCTTGCTTTTATCGCTATCAAGATTGCATACGAAAAAAGGGCTTGATGTTTTATTAGAAGCTATGAAAATCGTGCCTGATGCTTATTTATGGATTGCGGGCTCAGGACCGTTAGAGCAAGAATTAAAAACTCAAATGAAAGAGTTAAATCTGGAAGATCGCGTACGTTTTCTTGGTTGGCGTAATGACCGCGAGGCATTATTGGCAACTTGTAATATTTGTGTTTTTCCTTCGCGTTATGAGCCGTTTGGCGCAGTGGTGATTGAGGCTTGGGCTACACGAAAGCCGCTAATTGCTGCCAAAGCGGCAGGACCAAAAGCCTATGTTAAGCATGAGGAAAACGGACTTTTGGTAGAGATTGACGATGTGCAAGATCTGGCAAGCTCTATTAATCGAGTGATTAGTGATAAAACATTGCAGGCAGATCTGGTTAATAACGGTTTTTGCTCTTATCAGGAAGGATTTACCAAAGAGGTTTTTAAGAAGAATATTATGGATCTTTATAATAAAGTTAGGTTGTACCCTTGATAAGTTTATGTTTGCGATATTTAGCTAAGGATTTGATAATTTTTGCAAAAGGCGTTATTACTTATATGCAAAATAAGCATAGACATATACGTATATATGTTGTGTATACTTAGATATATTTAAGGGGTTTGATGTGAGCGGTAATGTTCAAAAAATAGTAGTTTTAGGGGGGGCGTCATTATCAAATGATAGTTTTTGTGATAGTGGACGCTCTTTAGGTGGGAGTCTAGCGCAAAGTGAAAGGCAAGTTATTATCCCTGGTCAAGTAGATGGTGTTAAAGGAGATGTGGCGCTAGGAGCTCTTTATCAGCAAGGGAGCGTGGTTAATATTTACCCTGATCCTGGAGCTTCTCCGTTTGAAGAGCGCCTAAAAGGTTTAAATGATGATCTTATGACTAATGTCATGGTAGAAGGGCGCAAAGGGGTTAAAAAATCCCTTGATAATAGATCAGATGTTGCGGTGCTATTGCCTGGCGGGCTAGAAGAGTTAGATCAGGCAACTTATCTTATGCGCCGTGGAACGCCAATGATTATCGTAAATGATTCTAATTATTATGATGGCTTAGTAGAGCAAATTGAGGTAATTAAACAAAGTAGTTTGACTCATCAATTTTCAGGCGATTATTTGTCTCATATTCATATAGCCAATGATGTTGAAGAGGTTTTGCCAATAATAGAATTATATAAGGCGGTGGGAACTCCTGAATATGATTATGCTGAAAAGTGGAGTGAGGCAAAGGCAGAGGATAGGGCTATTAGATCTAATAGAGAGGGGAATATACCTGGTTTTACTAATAGAGGCGGGCAAAATATGCTTTCCGATGACGCAGGAATAGTTGCAATTAATCGTGCAATAACGGCATTGATGGAAGATTGTAACGTGCCAATGATAATTGATAATAGCAAGGGATTTTACGATGGTCTTTTAGCGCAATTTGATACCTATATTGATGAAGGCGTACAAAGGCGGTCTGTCTTTAGGAATATTAGTATAAAAGTTGGTGATGCGTCTGTTCCTATGACATGTACCGATTCTGGCGATGAAATAGATTGTCCACAACACGCTTTATAGATCATGATGATTTAAGAATTTACGTATACTTAAATAGTTACTTAAGCGGTTATATCAACGGCTATGCGTTTATCGCGTAAAGGTCGTACTACATCGATACATTCTTGGTATATGGGGTGAGATTTATATAGCTTAAGAGCGTCCTCATTTGGGAACTCACCATAAACAACAATATCAATATCATTGCCAATTTGATCAAGTTTCTTGTTTCTTGTAACATTTAAAAGCCAGTTTCCTTCAATGGTTTCAAGCATTTTTAGGCCATTATAGATGTTATCTATATCCTTTTTATCTTTGGCTGTGAACATTACAATATGTCTAATCATTATTATAGCTAACCTACCATTTAACTTTTGCACCGGGCAGGGCAACAATAAGCCCATCAAGCTCATCACTCATACGTATCTGGCAGCCAAGGCGCGATGTGTCACGAGTATCAAAGGCAAGGTCTAGCATATCTTCTTCTTCTTCTGTTTGTTCGTTATCCAGTGCCTTTACCCTATCTACCCAATCAGGGTGGATATATATGTGGCATGTAGCGCAAGCCATAGAGCCACCGCATGCGCCCTCAATGGCATCAAAGCCGGCATCGCGAAGTATTTCCATTAGTGACCAGCCATCTTCCGTTTCTAGATTTTTCTTGCTTCCATCTTTTTGGATAACGGTTATTGTTGCCATCTTGTAGTCCTTTTAGTTTTTATTACCAATACGCGTATATATTTTTTGCCAAGCATCTAGAAAGGCTTCAATATCTTTTTCTTTCGTAGCCCAGCCCATAGAAATACGCAAGGCACTTGATGTTAATTTTTTATCTTTGCTCATAGCTTCAAGTACATGGCTAGGCTTTACCCTACCACTTGAACATGCAGAGCCATTACTTACCGCAATATTTTCTAGATCTAAGGCTATAAGCAGGGTTTGGGAGTTTGTGTCTGGCAGGCTGAAAAAACTGGTGTTGGCTATACGTTTAGCATTTTGTGAGTGTATGATAATCTCAGGTGAGATGTCTTCGAGTCTTCTTTCAAAATCATCTCTTAATTTTGCAAGTTTCTGATATTTTTCCATGTTATCAAGTGCTAATCTTGCCGCTGCGCCAAATCCTGCAATGCCAGCAATATTTTCGGTTCCTGCACGTAAGGATTTTTCTTGACCCCCACCAAATAGCAAGCAAGGCGATTGTCCGCATGTTCCTATGATTAAAGCTCCCACGCCTTGAGGCCCTCCTATTTTATGTGAAGATATTGTTAGGAAGTCTATATCAAGTTTCTTCATATTTATAGGAATTTTACCTGCTGCTTGCGTAGCATCACAATGATATAAGGCATTATTATCATGGGCAATTTTTGATATTTCTGAAACGTTTTGTATTATGCCACTTTCATTATTAACAGCCATGATCGATACAAGGCTTATCGGGTTTTCTTTTAATAGCCTTTCTAGCTCTTCAATTATGATAAGACCATTATTATTAACGGGGATAATTTTTATATTAGGCAGGGTATTTTGTGCCTCTAATATAGATGGGTGCTCAATGGCGGAAACTAAAATATTGTCATTTGGGTATTGAGTTGAAAAATACTTTAAAATAGTATTGTTACCTTCGGTTGCTCCGCTATTGAATATAATCTGGTTTTTATCCGCGCCTATCAGATTTGAAATTTCTTTGCGGGCATTTTCAATTATCTTTTGACCTTCACGTCCAAAGCTATGTATTGCCGATGCATTATAAGCATGGTTTCCCGCCTTTAATATTGTATGCATTACTTCCCAAGATTTTGGGTGTAATGGAACGCTTGCATTATAATCTAAATAAATTCGGTTACTCATACTTATTACTATTGTATTATCCACATTGTTTTTCAAGGGGTTATAAGTTTTTTATGGACTTATTTTTTAATGTTCAATATAACAGGGCATCTATTAGCAAGATAAGTGATGTTTTGCAGTTAGTTTAGTTTTATAAGTTAATCTATAATAATAAAAGAGGTTTCTAATGCCCGAAGTTATACTGAACGGTCCAGCCGGACGTCTTGAGGGACGCTATCACCATTCAAAAATTAAAGATGCGCCTCTGGCTCTAGTTCTACACCCAAACCCTCAACATGGTGGTACGATGAATAATAAAATTACATATGCATTGTATCAGGCTTATGTGGCTCGTGGTTTTTCGGTTTTGCGGTTTAACTTTCGTGGTGTAGGGCGTTCACAAGGTGTATATGATGACGGGGAAGGTGAGCTTAGTGATGCGGCTTCTGCACTTGACTGGATGCAGGAAATTAACCCTAATGCACCTTATGTGTGGGTGGCTGGTTTTTCTTTTGGCGCTTGGATTGGTATGCAGCTTTTGATGCGTCGTCCAGAGATTGAAGGGTTTATTTCTATTGCTCCTCCTGCTCATACCGATGATTTTTCATTTCTTGCTCCGTGTCCAACATCTGGATTGATGCTTCATGGCGGTAGAGATGATATTATACCACAAGAATGTGTTGGTGAGCTGGTAGAGCGTCTATATTTACAAAAGGGTATAGATATTGATTTTCGCGTATTGCCAGAGGCTAATCATTTCTTTCATAATCATATTGACGTGTTGATTGATCATGTTCACGATCATATGAACAAGGCAAGAGGCGGTCAGAAAGTTCCTGTAAAAATTGCGGCTTAATTTTTAATAATAAATATAGGTAGTTTGTTTTATACTTTTTTAGTTAAGTATATGCTCTTTTAGGTGTTTTAGTTTCTAAGGGTGGTGCTTATTCCAAACATAAAAATATGACGTACCCCGTGGCTTGCTGCGGGGTTATTTGCTTCATACTACCACTGTTTTATATAAATAATCAGTGGTTATAATACTAAAAGTCAATAAGTGTCTATGGTCATGTGGTGTTTTGCTAATATATATTAGGAGATGAATAGAGCATTATGTTGTTGGGGGTTTTGTGAAAAAGAAAATCAAAAATGTAGCTGTTAAAACGGGTAAACATAGCCTGCATTTATCAGGCTTGTTGGTTTTGGTTGCTTTGTTTTTGTCTTTAATATTTGTTTGGAGGGTGTCCACTCGTCCCTATGATATTACTTTTTTAAAGTCATATATAGAAATGGCAATGCGTGATAAAGCAACGGGGCATTACGCAAAAATGGGACACGCAGTTTTATATTGGCCAAACTTAAAGGGCCCCCTTTATTTACAGCTTCATGATAGTCAGCTTTTTGATAAAGATGGTTTGGTCATATTGTCAGTAGATCAGGTTGATATAAGTTTTTCTCGTTCGGGATTGTTAATGGGAAAAATTATGCCTAAATCAATTATACTTAAAAAGCCTGCTTTAAGGGTTAGCCGGTCAGAGCAAGGCAATATAAGCGTCAATATTGGTAATGTCGACGCAAGCAATAAGAATGAACAATTAGAGTTAACAACAAGGGTGTTTGGCTATATTGCAAGGCCTGGATATGAGAATATACATGATTCACTAATTGCTAAATTACAGGCTTTTATAATCGAAGATGCCCAGCTATTGATTGATGATGCTGTGGCAAAGCAAACATGGTCTTTGCCGCATTTTGATCTAAAAATGGTAAGTACCCGAAAAGGTATGAAAGGAACGGTTAATCTTGAGCTTCCTTCACAAATGGGCATAGAAAAGCCTAAGCTTGAGATCAATATGAATTATATATGGGATAAAAAAGATGTATCAGTGTCAGCAGATTTAAAATCAATAAACCTCAATGATATAATTAGTAAAATACCTAGTCTTAATATTCCAAATCAGCAAAATATAGTCATAGATGCTCATATAGAAGCGATTCTTGATGAGACATTTTCACCATCAGAGATCATAATTAATGTAATATCAGATGCAGGCAGTGTGAATCACCCTGAATTATCAGATAACCCTCTTATATATAAAGATTTATCTTTAAATGCAGCATATAGCTACGCAGCTAGAACCTTTCATATTACAGATACTAAAGTAACATTAAATGATATTACTGTATTTGTTGATGCAGGTCTTAATCATACGTTTGATACGGCAGAAGGCTTTGTTAACCTTAATATAGATGAGGTTAAGCAGGAAAATATTGCTTCTATATGGCCAAAATTCCTTGAAGGTGAAAATGCCCATAAGTGGATTGTAAAAAAAATGTCTGATGGTGTGTTTAAAGATGTTAAAGCAAAATTAGAGTTTGCAGCACTTAAAATTGCAAATAGTCTTGACCAAGATCCTAAATGGTTCTTCGGGGTTTCAAATATAGTTGCTGATTTTAAGGCAGAAGACATGACGCTTGATTACCGTTCACCACTGGATAAGGCAAGGCATATATACGGCAACGGGCATTTTGATTATGCACAAGATAGCCTGTCTATAAAGGTTAAAAAAGCGAAGATTGGTAATATACAGGTGCATAATTCAACAATGTTTTTTGATCGTTTAATTGAAGAAGGTGTTGGTGATGCCGATTTGCATATTCATTTAAACGGAGATATTGCCGATATTATGCAATATATTTCCAAAGAGCCTATAAGCTTTGGCAATGAAATAGCTATGGATATATCTAAGGTCAGAGGGAATGCGGATCTTAGTGTTCGCCTTATTTTTCCTGCAAGAGCTAGTGTTAATATTAAAGATTTTAAAATAAATATATCTGGAAAATTAAAAGATGTTTTATTTCCTGATGTAGTTGAAACACTGGATCTAAGTGGTGGACCCTTAGATTTTGTTATAAAGGACGGCAAAGTTAGCATGAAGGGTAATCCGATGCTTGATAATCGTCCAATTACATTTTCATGGGAAGCTTTTTTAGATAGTAGGGGTAAACCTTATAAGGAAAAGATAGTGGCTAAAATTACTGCTGATCCTAATATACGTGCTCAACTTGGAATAGACTTAAGTGATTTTATTGAAGGCTCAATCATCGCTGATATTGTTTATATTCTCTATCGTAATGGAAGTGCTAAAGCCGATGTTAAAATTGATGCAACACCAGCTTTATTTTTTGTTGATCCGTTTGATTATAAAAAGATATCAGGAGAAAAGGCCAGCGTAAGTTTAATTGCTCATTTTAAAAATAAATATATTCAAAAGATTACAAATCTAGAAGCAACAGGGAAAGACTTTTCTGTATCAGGGGCTGAAATAACATTTATCCATAAGGGTGATAAAACATTATTAGATAGCGGAAAGTTTCCTAAATTTAGATTATTAGAAACTAATGGAAAAATTGATTTCAAATTTGATAAGCAACGATATGTTGATTTAAATATTGATACTAATTTCTTTGATGCTCAACCATTTATGGATGCAAATAATGACAAAAGAGAATATAACAGCCCGCCAATGCGAATAAAAGTTATAGCGCAAAAAATGCGTACAGCGCCAAGCGAAATAATTAATAATGTAAGCATTTATATGGATATTGATAATAAGGGGCGTTTTAATCAAATGGAGATGGACGCAAGGGTTGGTGCATCTGATATGTTTGTGCGCTTTAATGAAGGCAAGGATGGCAAGAGAACATTTCGCCTTAAAACCGAAGATGCAGGAGGGCTTCTTAAGGCTTTTCAGATTCATAATAATATCCGTGGCGGTGTTATGGTAATTTACGGGGAGCCGATACGCGGCGTTAATGATCGAAATTTACGTGGTAAGGCAGAAATTAGGGATTTTAAGGTTATGAAAGCTCCTGCTCTTACCAAACTTCTTAGTGTTATTTCTCTTACGGGGATAGGCGATGCACTTTCTAATCATGGATTGATGTTTAAAAAGATGGAGGTTGATTTTAGCTGGCTTTTTCGAAAAAATGGGAGCTTGCTTGTTTTAAAAAATGGTAGAACTTCGGGTAATTCTCTTGGAATATTATTTGATGGAACTTTTGACAATGAAAAGCGCTATGTAGATATATCGGGTACTATTGCACCTATGGCAGGGTTGAATAAAATTATCGGGAAAATACCGTTGCTAGGGGATATATTGACTGGCGGCTCGGGCGGAGTATTCGCAGCAACTTATAGCATAAAAGGCTCGTCTGATGATCCTGTTATCTCTGCTAACCCGCTATCTGTAATAACACCGGGTATCTTGCGCCGGATACTTTGGGAGTGATTGACTAAATAATCAAACCTTTACTAGGGCGTGTCTTTTCTTGCCTGATGAAATTTTAATATGGTCATCATTTATATCTGCTAAGGTTACTTTTTGCTCTATATTAGAAATAGGAACATCATTTACGCGTGCGCCTCCACCTTTAATTAAACGGCGTGCTTCACCCTTGGAATTACAAAGTCCTGTTTCAATCAATAATTCTATGACTTCTATACCATTTTCAAGATAATCTTTGCTTAGATTTATGCTAGGTAAATCACTGCCAACTCCGCCTTGCTCAAATACTTTTTGTGCGGTTTGTGCGGCTTTTATTGCTGTGGATTCACCATGGCAAATTTTAGTTGCTTCGAAGGCCAGTATCTTTTTGGCTTCGTTAATCTCTGCTCCTTGTAGGGCTTCTAGTTTTTGGATTTCCTTTATATCTAAAATAGTAAAACGACGTAGCAAAGTGCTTACCATTATATCATCGACATTGCGCCAATATTGATAATAATCATAAGGGCTTAACATTTTTGCATTAAGCCATACCGCGCCGTTAACGGTTTTACCCATTTTGCGCCCATCGGGGGTGGTTAATAGGGGCGCAGTAAGAGCGAATAGCTGCACTTTGTCAGCTTTATGTCCTAAATCAACGCCGTTGATAATATTGCCCCATTGATCAGATCCCCCCATTTGCAATATTGTTCCATATCTACGGTTGAGCTCTAGGAAATCATAGCCTTGCATGACCATATAGTTAAATTCCAGTAAAGTAAGCGGGCTTTCACGATCTAGGCGCTGTCTTACGCTTTCAAAGCTGATCATGCGGTTTATAGTGAAATAACGCCCATAATCGCGCAAGAATGATAAATATGACAGTTCATCAAGCCAATCATTATTATTAACCATTAGCGCGTCAGTATCACCATCGCCATAATTTAAGAATTGTTTGAAACAAGTTGCTTGGATATTTTTTATATTATCATTGATAGTATCATCATCAAGAAGTACGCGTTGCTCATCTTTAAATGATGGATCACCAATTTTAGATGTACCTCCACCCATTAGCGTAATAGGCTTATGTCCACATTTTTGAAACCAGTGCAGCATCATAATGCCGGTAAGATTTCCGATATGAAGGGATTTAGCTGTGGCATCAAAACCAATATATGCGCTTTGGGTGCCTTCGGATAGCTTTTTATCCAAGGCTTTAAGGTCAGAACACTGATTGATAAATCCGCGTTCTTCCAATATGTTTAGAAAATCTGATTTATATGTTGTGTATGTAATATTATTCATTTTTACTTGCGCCTTGCGCGTTGTTATTTTTCTTATCTGTGTAAAATCCACGTATGAAATATACATCAAAATTTTACTTGCCTAGCTTGCCTAGCGTAATTAAAAACTAAAAAAACACCACGGCATATGAAAGTGATTTATACTAATGAACGAACATAAAGTCTATAGGGCTATTGGTCTAATGTCTGGAACTTCTTTAGATGGAGAAATTGATGTTGCCTTAATAGAAACTGACGGCGTGGATTATGTTAAGCCTTTGCGCTATATGTCTTATCCTTATGATATAAATGTGCGTAACAAAGTGCGCGAATCTTTCGGTAAAATAGAGCGTGATAGCAATATTGATGAAGCAGAAAAACTGGTTACAGATATTCATATTGCTGCGGTTAAGGCCTTTGATGAAGATGCGGATGTTATTGGATT
>JALTAZ010000056.1 GCA_027075555.1 Micavibrio sp. | reverse complement strand
ACAAATCACTTTCATCACGAAGAACCTTGTTCTCACGCTTTAATTTTGACAATTCTGCTTGCAGTTCATTGATTGGTAAGTCGCTATCAGCATGTGGGGGTTGATTGGTGCGATAATCCCTTATCCAGCAATTCAAAGAGGTTTTACTAACCCCCAAATCCTCAGCAATCGCCTGACGTGGTAAATTATTGCTTAACGCTAGTTGCACTGCTTCGCGCTTAAACTCTTCTGTGTATTTCTTGATCATTTCTTCCTACAATTTTATCTATCTATGATATCTAAGGACCTGTACACTTTTTCAATACAAGTCCACTCTACAAGTTAACCATATTTGAGGTGCTTTGATAATCATTTCATGAGTACGCTGCCTAGTTAAGGCCTCTTTTTAATCTTTTAGGCCATAACACATAACTTTAAAGGCACACCTATCTAGTGAAACAATTTTTATACATATCAACGCTTATACAATCCTAAGCTTGCGAAAGTCCTTTTGCCGTATCATCTATAACTTTTAAATCTTTTTCTCTTGAAAGTCTATGGTCGCCATCATCTATAAAAATAATTCTTGTATCAGGGCCAATAAAATTATTCTTAATGGCAACAGCCTTTTCCCAAGGCACGTCATTATCGAGTTTTCCTTGAATAAGTACCAAAGGAACATCAATATTATGTTTTGTATTTAATAGGCTTTGTTTCCTACCATCTTCTAATAGCTTTTTAGTAAAAATATAAGGCTCATCACTATAATCGTTAGGAATTTCAAGCCTACCTAGACGCTCTATCATCTCATGGTCTTCTTTACTCATCATATTTTCAATATCTTTAGTAAAATCAGGAGCCGCGGCAATTCCAATGACCCCTTTTATACTCATATGATCTGGCTTTTCAATTAAAAGGCGCAAAGCAATCCACCCTCCCATAGAAGAGCCCACAAGAATTATATCTCTATCTTTTAAAATATGAGTAATAATATCTATTGCATCTTGCTTCCACGAGCCAATTGTCCCTTTTGTAAAATCCCCACTAGATTTCCCATGCCCCGAATAATCAAAGCGCAAATATTCTTGCCCGCGCTCTTTACACTGCTTTTCAAGATAAAGTGCCTTAGTTCCTGCCATATCTGATTTAAAACCACCCAAAAAAACTATTGCTGGCAACAAATCTTTATCAATTAAAGGTGGAATGTGAATATAAGCAATAGAGCGGTTATTTGCAGCTTCATAATAAGATATATTCATGCTATTTCCTTTTCTACTTACATGTTTATACATAAACAATTATAAAAAAACTTTCCAGAGAGTAAAAAGATCATTACCTTATTTATCGATGAATAAAGGCAACAAAAAACCAGTAATTATGCAAATCATACCTGCTCTAGGGGCAGGTGGTGCAGAACAGGGCTGCATTGATATTGCTGCGGCAATTATAAACGCAGGAGGGAAAGCTATTGTTGTTTCCAATGGTGGCTATCGCACCAATGAAATAAAGCGTATAGGAGCACTTCATATTGACCTTCCAGTACATAGCAAAAATCCAATAGTTATGTGGAAAAATATAGGAAACATAAAAAGATTAATAAAAAAACATAGTGTAGATATAGTACATGCAAGAAGCCGTGCTCCAGCTTGGAGCGCTTGGAAAGCATGCAATAATAACAACACTCCCTTTGTTACTACTTGCCACGCCCCATATAATATTAGTGGTGAAGCAAAACGTAAATATAATAGCTCAATTGCCTATGGTGATATTGTAATTGCAATATCTGATTATGTGGCGCAATATCTACGGGAAAATTACTCCTTAGACGAACAGCGTATACGCACAATCCATCGCGGAATTCCTATGGAAAAATTCCACCCTACCGCGGTCACGCCTCAGCGTATGATAGATCTGTCAAATACATGGAGAATTCCTGACGGCGCAAATGTAATTATGCTACCTGGACGCATTACACGCTGGAAAGGGCATCATGTGCTTATTGATGCCATAAACAAATTGCAACGTAATGATATTTTTTGCGTGATGATCGGTTCAGATCAAGGACGAAAAGAATATAGACAAGAGCTGGAAAACTCTATAAATGAAAAGAACTTATCTTCTAAAATGCGTATTATTGACCAATGCACCGATATGCCTGCGGCGTATATGCTTGCCACTGTTGTTGTCTCTGCCTCTACTGACCCCGAAGGATTTGGACGCGTTCCCGTAGAAGCCCAAGCCATGGGCAGACCAATAATTGCCACAGATCATGGTGGTGCAAGAGAAACAATATTAAGGGGCAAAACTGGCTGGCTTGTTCCACCATCTAATAGTGATGCCCTTGCCCAATCTATAAATGAGGCATTAGCCCTTGATGATACTCAACGCGCCATATTAGCTACACGTTCAATGGCTCATGTAGCGCAGCATTTTACAAAAGAAATAATGAGTAAAAAAACTTTAAATATTTACGCCGAGTTATTACAACGTCGCAATAATCATAAAAATACAATAGCAAAAGCAGCAAATGCCCAAAAATAATAACAAACACAAAATATTAGTAATAAAGCTAAGCGCACTTGGTGATTTTATACAAGCGTTAGGAGCAATGAAAGCGATAAAAGAACATCACCCCGACGCTCATATCACATTATTAACAACCGCCCCATTTGAAAACTTTGGAAAAAATTGCGGTTATTTTGATGATATTTGGATAGATAAACGCCCCAAATTATTTGATTTTTTTGGCTGGCTGGATTTAAGAAAAAAACTATTATCCGGTGATTTCTTAAGGGTTTATGATTTGCAAAATAACGATAGAACTTCTTTATATTTCAAACTATTTCCAAAAGCAAAACGTCCTCAATGGGTAGGGGCGGCAAAAGGCGCATCACACAGAAATAACGCCCCCAATCGCATAGCTGGTCATGCATTAGATGGTCATCGGCAAACTTTGGAGTTAGCCGGGATTACAAATATTGAAATTGATAAATTAAACTGGATAGATGAGGATTTATCTACCTTTGACTTAAAAACACCTTTTATAATTTTTGTTGCAGGATGCGCCCCCCAACACCCGCAAAAAAGATGGTCAATAGATAATTACGCTAAGCTTGCCAAATGGCTTAATTCAAATAACTATCAAATAGTTTTAATCGGCGGAAAAGCAGAAAAAGAAATCAATTCAAAAATAGAGCAACAAAGCAACAACTGCCTGAATCTGACAGAAAAAACATCTTTATTCCAGATTGCAGCGATAGCCCATAGAGCCTATTGTGCGATTGGAAATGACACTGGACCTATGCATATAATAGGCGCAACAGGGTGCAGCACGATATCCCTATTTTCATCATATAGCAATCCCAAAAGACATGCCCCTAAGGGCGATAATGTAAAAATTATTCAAAAAGAACAGCTTAACGATCTTGATGTGAATGAAGTAATTGCGACATTTAAAAGCATTAATAATAACAGCAAAAAAATATACACGACCTAAAATTAATATCTATTTACTATTAACGCTGCAAATATCTGCACAATATATATTATATAAACATTCCAAAACTTTATTTGCTGCCTGATCATGTAAAGAATAATATATTGTTTGCGCATCTCTTCTTGTGCTAACAACCTTATCCCTTCGCAATCTTGCTAAATGCTGCGATAATGCAGATTGGCTAAGACCAACAACCTGCTCTAACTCCCCTACGCTCTTCTCTCCTTTGAACAAGGTACAAACTATCAACAGTCTTTTTTCATTTGATAACGATTTCAAAAGACGCGCTGCAATTGCAATATTTTCTTCAATTTCTTTTATGTCCATAGACTCATAATTCTCAATATTAAAATAAAAAAATAAATTATTATGTTAAAACGC
>JALTAZ010000055.1 GCA_027075555.1 Micavibrio sp. | reverse complement strand
TCAATAATCACCATTCCGTCAGTAGTTTGTGCGATAATATAGTTTTCATGTATTTGCGCTCTAGCTGCGCCAAGCGGGTGGGTTTGAGCTTCTTCTTGTTCTATATAAACTTCTTCAACTTTTCCAGTAGGGCTAAGATCCTGAGGGGCGTACAGATCGTGGTTTCTTTCGGCTAAATTTCTGTAAGAGCCGTAAGAAGGTTTAACATAATCATAAGGTGCGGAGCTGTGCGTGCCCCGATTTAATGGTAGAGATGGAGAATTAGCCGGTAAAGGTTGATTTTGCATAGCTGATATTATTTGTGTTCTAGTTGTATTCGTACTTTGAAATCCGCCTTTTAAAATGGCTTGCTTTAGGGCGGTTATAATTAAAGTGCGTATGCACTGGGGATCACGAAAGCGCACCTCAGCTTTGGCAGGGTGGACATTAACATCAACTTCGCTTGGGGGAAGTCTAAGGAATAAAGCAAGTACGGGGTGGCGGTCTTTATGTAATACATCGGCATAGGCCGCGCGCACACAGCCATGTAATAAGCGATCTTTAACGGCTCTACCATTTACGAATAAATACTGGTGTTGAGCGTTTCCACGATGAAAAGTCGGAAGCCCCGCATAACCTGATAATTCAATATTATCGCGTTTGGCCTTAATTTGCATGGAGTTTTCACCAAATTCTTTTCCTAAAATATAACTGAGCCGGCTTTGGGTTTCTAAAACAGCAGGAAGGTTTAGTTTTGATGATCCGTTATGAGTAAGCGTAAAAGCAATGGATGGATATGCCATGGCAAGGCGTGTTACCACATCTTTAATGGCGCCATATTCTGCGCGTTCACTTTTCTGGAATTTAAGCCGCGCAGGCGTTGCATAGAATAAGTCGCGAATTTCTATTCTTGTTCCTTTAGGGTGAGAGCAGGGGCGTACTTGGGATTTTTTGCCACCTTCGCATAATATTTCCCAACTATCACCGCCTTTAGCGTCATGAGTTTTTATTGATGTACGTGATACTGCGGCAATGGAGGCAAGGGCCTCTCCACGAAAGCCTAGATGCTCAATATTTAGCAGATCATCATCAGGTAGTTTTGATGTTGCGTGCCGATCAAGGGCGGCAGAAACTTCTGTTTCTGACATGCCATAACCATTATCGGAAATAACTATCTTGCTTTTTCCGCCTTCGTGAATATCAATATCAATTGCAGAAGAGCCTGCATCAATTGCATTTTCTAACACCTCTTTAACCGCAGCAGCAGGACGTTCAACAACTTCACCAGCAGCGATTTGATTTATAAGTGTTTCAGGTAAATATCTTATACGCATGAAGGTAACTATAACGATAAGATAATAGTTTTACAGCAAAAGCTTATCATTATGCGTTTTATTATTGTGTAAAATTATATTACAGTAACTTGCATTTATTTCATGTATTTTATGACTTTGTTGCTGCGTTTCTTACGTAAAGTTCTTGCGATTTGTCACTCACTTGCGCATTGTACTAAAATAAAGCCAAATCACTATAGAAAAAAACGCTTAAGCTAGTTAAATCTTAGAAAAATCTATAATAGCACCAGCAAGATTTGCATTATTAAGTTTTACATCTTTTAAAGTTGCACCAGTTAGGTCGGCTCTTCTAAGGTCTGCGCCATTTAAATTGGCGCCGCTCAGGTCAACGCCCATCATTATGGCATCGCGTAAATCTATATCTTGCAAATCAGAAAAACGTAAATCAGACCCGCTTAAATCAACTCTATTAACGCGTATACCACCATTACCATTGGTAAATTGCAAGGGACTAAGGCGGGCAGAGCGCATACTAACGCGGGTCATTATCGCGTTTTTAAGATGTGAGCCGCGCAAATCTGAATTATCCATATAGGCATCTCTGAAATCGGATTTATTTAAAACTGAGCTTTGTATAGAAGCATAGCTAAGATCAAGACTTATAAATGAAGCTTTTATGGCTTTAATAGCGGTAAGTGGATATAGCCTAAGGTCTTCAACACCACGCATGTCATAGCCACTTAAATCCAGTTGCTTACCTTTTTTACCAACGGATTTTATCCATATAGCGTGTTCTTCCAGCATTTCTTTAAGGCTTTGCTCTAAATCCTCAATTTTAAGACCTTTTTGTATATTTGTAATAGCACCTTCGGTATCAATATTGTAATTTTCAGTATCTTTCATAATAATATCTGAAAGAATGGCGTTTTTCATACTTGCGTTGGTTAAGTTAGATCCTGAAAAATCGGCATTACATAGATTAGCCCTATCGAATATGGCATTATTAAAATTTCCGTCATGGGAAATAGTGCCAGACATATCTGTATCCGAAAAGTCAGCATTTTTTGCTTTTATTCTAGATAGGTCTGCGCGCATCAAACGTGCCCCAGTAAGCATAGTTTGTGATCCGTCCACTCCTTCTCTTATACGTGCAACTAAATCACCAGTTTGTGCCTTTTGCATTATTTGTCCTTCACGCATATCGGCATCAGTTAGGTTAGCTCCAGATAGATTAGCCCCTGACATGGTTGTTCCTCTAAGGTCTGATCTTGCTAAATCTGAGTGGGATAAATTGCAATTACGCATATCACAGCCAAAAAAACAGGTGTTTTTAAAGGTACATAATGATAAATCTGCGCCAATTAGTGCAGATCCCGTAAAATCAGCTTGAGATAAGTCATGGCAGCGAAAATCTAGATTAGATAAATCTTTATATTGAAAGATTGCCCTTTTTCCGCCAATTTGCCCGCGCAAGAACATACGATGTCTTGCTATACTCTCATCAAGTATGCTTTGCGATATTGTAGGCATTTCCTCAATTTGCAGGATATTAGTGTCAATAGTATATAGCATAGCTTAACTATATCCCAAAACCGATTGTTTTTCCTTAAAAAAAATAGTTTTTAAAGCAGAGTTACGCAGAGTTATTCACTATCAATTATTGATATAGTGTTTATTAGATTAAGTGTAGAGCTGTCAATATTAGTATTTTTAATACTTATTTCTAAATTATTTATAATTTGTCTTGCAAGAGTTTTTCCAAGCTCAACTCCGCATTGGTCAAAGCTGTTTATATTCCATAGAATGCCCTGCACAAATATTTTATGTTCATATAGAGCTATTAACTTGCCAAAATTACGTGGGGTAAGCTCATCAATCATTAGCATTATGCTTGGTCTATTTCCATCAAAAGCCTTATGGGGGTCATTATTACTTTGCCCATCCATCAATGCTTGAGCTTGAGCTATGGCATTGGATAGAAGGATTTTTTGGTGATCATCAATATCATTTTTGTTTTTTATAATGGCAATAAATTCGCAAGGAACTACATCGCTTCCTTGATGTATGAGTTGGAAGAATGCATGTTGGGAATTTGTTCCGACCTCTCCAAAAATAACTGACCCTGTATCATAAGGGGTTTTTTTAGCGTTGCGATCTATTGATTTACCGTTGGATTCCATATCTAGCTGTTGCAGGTAAGCTGGGAAACGGTGTAAATATTGGCTGTATGGGATTACGGCAAGCGATTTGCGTTTTAAAAAATTTCTATTCCACATGCCAATAAGTCCTAATATTATGGGCATGTTTTTATCAAAGGGGGCCGAGCAAAAATGCTTATCTATTTCTTTTGCCCCATCTAACATAGCTTTGAAATTGTCATATCCTATTGCGATGGATAAGGGCAGACCAACAGCAGACCAAATAGAAAACCTTCCGCCGACCCAATCCCATATCGGGAATATTCTTTCTTCTTTAATCCCAAAATCTTTTGCTATTTCAATGTTTTGAGTGATAGCAACAAAATGATCTGAAATATCTTTATTACCAATCTTTTCTTTAAGCCATTTTCTTGCGCTTAGCGCAT
>JALTAZ010000054.1 GCA_027075555.1 Micavibrio sp. | reverse complement strand
ATGGTGATATAAAACGATCGCTTGGCAAAGCCGGACGATCAAACATTTCGCCCTCATCATTTGGACCATCGCGTACAATATATTCAGATGCAATGTTCTTTATTTGCGATTCACTATATCCAAGAGCGTCAAGATTACGAAAATACATTCGCTTCATACTGTGACATGAAGAACACGACTCACGATAAATTTTATAACCTCTTTGCATCGCTGCTTTATCATAATAGCCAAATGGTCCGCTAAAGCTCCAATTTTGTGAAGGCGGTTTTATCTCCGTACTAGATGCCAAGGCTACAGATGAAAAAGAAATTACAACAAAAGCAACAGCAACTAATATCAAACTTTTTAGTGACATATCCTATACCCCCGCCTTTTTATGTTTATCCATGACTGCCTGATGAATAGATATAGGAAGATCTCGCCCCTTCTCAAAACGACTAAGCAATGGCAATATTATAAGGAAAAAGAAGAAATAAAACCCCGTAAAAATTTGCGCCAGCATAGTGTTATCGAACTTTAACACTGTGGGCTCTTTTGTTGGCTTATCACCATGGGGAATTTCACTATGACCATCTGCTAGTTGTTTACAAGCCTGTGCCTCACCAAAGCATGTCGACCAGTAAACTTTATCTGCAGGCTGGGACCCTGCATAACCAAGGATTACAACACTTAAAGTAAAAAGGATGACGAATACTCTAAATAAAGGTCTAAAACGTGCAGAACGAATTGGGTGATTATCAAGCCACGGTAGAATAAATAATAAAGCTATAGAACCGAACATAGCCAAAACTCCGCCAAGCTTTGCTGATATCGGAGCCTCCTTTGCAGCAGTAAGCGGAATTTCCCACCCCTGATTTGCATCACATATCAGACCAAACAAAGTCAAACCACCACCTACTAAAAGCAAAACACCCCCCGAACCTTTACCTAGATATCTGGGTTTATGGCGCCAAATAAACTCAACCATAAACACTGCAAGCAAAACCAAACCAACTAGCATATAAATATTTATATTAAAGGTGACAGCCCGTAAGATTGCATAAAAAGGTAAAAAATACCATTCAGGAACAATATGTGGTGGCGTTACCAAAGGGTTCGCAGGGATATAGTTATCCGGGTGTCCTAAAGCATCTGGCATATAAAATATAAAGACCGAATATATAATAAAAAACACAATAACGCCGAACAGATCTTTATATGTATAATAAGGATTAAAAGGCAGGGTATCTTGTGGCCCCTTAACATCAATACCCAAGGGATTATTAGAACCAGTCACATGCAAAGCCCAAACATGCAAGAACACAACGGCCAAAATCACAAACGGCAACAAGTAATGCAGAGCGAAAAACCTTGTAAGTGTTGGATTATCTACTGCAAACCCGCCCCATAACAGCGTTACAATGCTATCGCCAATAAAGGGGATTGCCGAAAATAAGTTTGTAATAACCGTCGCCCCCCAAAGGCTCATCTGCCCCCAAGGAAGAACATAACCAATAAACGCTGTAGCCATCATTAAAAGAAATATGACTACTCCCAAAATCCACAATAATTCACGTGGTCGCTTATAAGAGCCATAATACATTCCACGAAAAATATGAATATAAACAGCAATAAAGAAAAACGATGCGCCATTCATATGAATATTACGAAGCAACCAACCGCCATTAACATCTCGAGTTATGCGATCTACACTATCAAATGCAAGTTTGGTGTCCGCAGTGTAATGCATTGCCAATATTATACCCGTAAGTATCATAACCATAAGCATTATCATTGCTATTGCACCAAAATTCCAAAGATAATTAAAGTTTTTTGGTGTTGGAAATACACCATATTCCTTTTGTAAGATTGTAAATACGGGAAGACGAGAATCCACCCACTCAACTACTGGATTATCAAATTTTTCTCTTGATCCACTTACCATGGTTTTTCCTTATCCAATTTTTATTTTTGTATCACTTATGAACTTATACGGAGGTACATAAAGGTTCTTTGGTGCTGGTCCCTTGCGAATACGCCCTGCAGTATCATATTGAGAGCCATGGCAAGAGCAAAACCAACCATTATAATCTCCATGATTATCCGAAGGTTTCTGCCCCTGTGGAATACAACCCAAATGAGTGCAAACACCAATGACAACAAGCCACTCTTTACGCTTAACCCTCTCATCATCACTTTCTTTATCCGTTAGCGTTGCAACATCAACTGCTTCTGCTTCTTTTATTTCTTCCTCAGTTCTATGGCGAATAAAAATTGGTTTTCCTCTCCACATAACTGTTTTGGACTGCCCTACCCCAACATCGCTTAAATCAACCTCAACAGTTGCCAATGCCAATGTATCTTTTGCAGGGTTGAGAGAATTTATCATTGGTAATAACGCCACGGCTCCACCAACACCACCAAAAGCCGCAGCTAAAAGCTGCATGAAATCACGGCGCGTTTCACCATCATTTTGATCTTTATTTTTTATATCGGCTGACATTTTTAGTCCGAACCTCTTAACATTAGATAAAATTACAGAAAGTTAATCTTTTGAAACAGTCTTTTAAAGGCACATTTATAATAGATCAAGCCCTTGTTTTCTACCCCCATAAAAAGAAATTGTGTTTTTATACTTAAAAGAGTAGAAAAAACCTTAAGTTAGCGCAGGAGAATTTTTTTGAAAATTGCCTTATACCAACCCGATATTCCACAAAATTGTGGGGCTATGATTCGTCTTTGCGCCTGCATAGGTGTAGATCTTGAAATAATAGAGCCTTGTGGTTTTCCATGGAATGAGAAAAAGATTCGGCAATCCGCAATGGATTATTATGATAAAATCATAATAAAACGCCACAGTTCTTGGGGTAAATTTTATAAACAACATAAAGGTAATAATCGAATTATTTTAATGTCTACTAACGGCGCATCTGCGTACACCAATTTTAATTTTGAGCAAAATGATATATTGCTTGCAGGCAGAGAAAGTGCGGGTGTTCCTGATGATGTTCATGATATGGTTGATAAAAGCATTTATATCCCAATGAAAAATGGATTAAGATCCTTAAATATAGTAAATGCTACGGCCATGATACTTGGAGAGGCTATAAGGCAAATAGAAAGTTTAAATACGTCTTTATACATTTAATACAACCCAAAACCGTTGTATATCATAATTATTTAGCGCCACTTGTGTATAAAATTTCTTTAGATTTACAATCTTTATTGTAAAAACATTTATAGAATATGATTAGTATAGAATATGATTAGGACAAGAAATAAAGAAAGACAGGGCCGCAGTGAATAAATTGTTTACTTATTATAAAATCTTGATGCAACAGCACAATAAGTTACGGTTTATCATTTCTCGTATTCTTATGAAAACGCATCTTTGTAGATTCATAACATTTACACGTAATGGTTACAAATTACGTTTTTACCCTTCATCTCTAACTGCTGCTTTATGGATAAACCCAAAAGAGCGCATAACAGAAGAGTTATTTTTATCAGGCCTAGTTAAAACTGATGACTTAATCATCGATATAGGAGCAAATATAGGGACGATATCATTGGCAATAGCCTCCAAAGTTCAAGGTAAATGTGAAATCCATGCTGTTGAGCCACACCCCACTATTTATAAATATTTAAAAAATAATATTAAATTAAACAGAAAGAGTGAATGTATAAAAACACACTGTATGGCTCTAGGAGAAACATCTGGTAACGTATTTTTTACTAACTGTAGTGATGATACAAACAATGCATTAAATAAAAATGGGGATATCATCGTTAAGATTCAAAAATTGGATACACTGATTAAGACAAAAAGACAAATTGCTTTATTAAAAATAGATGTGGAAGGATATGAATATCAGGTACTTAAAGGAGCTCAAAGAATATTGATGCAATCTAAAACTGTGTACCTTGAATGCATTCCTGAGATAC
>JALTAZ010000053.1 GCA_027075555.1 Micavibrio sp. | reverse complement strand
GATAATATTAATGGCATGGAAGTGACATTGATTGCACCAATTGCGATGAGTGAGGGTCTGCGCTTTGCGATCCGTGAAGGTGGACGCACAGTTGGCGCAGGCGTAGTTAGTAAAATTGTCGAGTAATGTGTTAATAAATAGGATATAAGAAAATGGAAGCGCAAAGCATCAGGATCACACTTAAAGCATTTGATCACCGTATTCTTGATACGGCGTCGGCTGAGATCGTTAATACAGCAAAAAGAACAGGGGCTAGTGTTCATGGTCCTGTGCCTTTGCCAAATAGAATAAAGAAGTTTTCGGTTATTCGCAGTCCGCATGTTAATAAAGGCTCTCAAGAGCAATTCGAAATGCGCACACATAAAAGACTAATGGATGTTGTTGAACCGACGCCACAAACAATTGATGCTTTGATGAAGCTTGATTTGCCTGCTGGTGTCGATGTTGAAATTAAAATTGGTCAAATGGCAGCTTAATAATAAAGCTAAAGATTGATACTAAGTTGGCATTGTGTCAACCTCTGGAAAGGAAAGAAAAGATGAGAACTGGATTGATTGCACGAAAAGAGGGCATGAGCCGTGTATTTGATGAAGATGGACGTCACATTCCTGTGACTGTTCTAAAGGTTGATGAATGTCAGGTTGTTGCCGTGCGTAGTGAAGAAAAAGATGGTTATGTTGCTGTTCAGCTTGGCTCGGGGAAGGCGAAGGTTAAGCGTACATCTAAGGCTAATCGTGGGCATTTTGCTAAGTCAAAGGTAGAGCCTAAAAAGAAGTTAGCAGAATTTAGAGTTTCAAATGAAAATATATTAGAAGTAGGTGCAGAGCTTGGTGCAAACCATTTTATTGCTGGTCAATATGTTGATGTGACTGGAACATCAATTGGTAAAGGTTTCGCGGGGGCTATGAAGCGTCATAATTTTGGTGGTTTGAGGGCTACTCACGGTGTTTCTATTTCTCACCGTTCTCATGGTTCTACAGGGCAGTGTCAAGAGCCTGGCCGTGTCTTCAAGGGTAAGAAAATGGCTGGTCATATGGGTGCAGAGCGTGTGACTACGCAAAATCTTGAAATAGTAGCAGTCGATGTTGAAGATAACATTATTCTGGTGAAGGGTGCTGTGCCTGGCGCTAAACAGGGCTGGGTTTTAATTCGTGATGCGGTTAAAAAGCCTGTTCCTGAAGGGGTTCCGTTGCCTGCTGGTTTTAAAGAGGTTTCTAAAGCGGAGGTAGTAGAGGTAAAAGATAAAGATCCTAAAGAGGAAAACATTGATGCTACGCCATCTGATGATGTGCAAGAAGTGAAGGAAGATTAGTTATGAAGCTATCTGTAAAAACATTAGGAAATAAGGCTGCTGGAGATATTACTCTTGATGAGTCTGTGTTTGGGGTTGAGGTGCGCCGTGATATTCTTTATCGCATGGTTAACTATCAGTTAGCTAAGCGCCGTTCTGGTAATCATAAGGTAAAACAACGCCATGAAATTAGTGGAACAGGTAAAAAGCCACATTCGCAAAAAGGTACAGGGCGCGCTCGTGCTGGTGATCTGAAGCGTAATATTGATCGTGGTGGTGCGACTGTTTTTGGACCAGTTGTAAGGTCTCACGCAATTTCTCTGCCTAAAAAACTTCGTAAAATGGCCATGAGATGTGCGTTATCATCTAAGGCTGCTGAGGGTAAGTTGATTATTATTGATGAGGCCAAGGCAGATTCGCATAAGACTAAACCTATGGCTGAGGCTTTGGCAAAGTTTGATTTAGATTCTGCATTGATTGTAAGTGGTGGTGAAGTTGATGTAAATTTTGCAAGAGCTACGGCAAACTTGCCGCGTATTGATGTTGTTCCAAGTGTTGGTGCAAATGTGTATGACATTTTGCGCCGTGATGTTTTAGTGTTAACAAAAGACGCTGTTAATGATCTAACTGAAAAGTTGAAAGGGTAGAATAATGGCAAAGGCAAAGAAAAAAGCGGCTGCTGAGTGGATGTATGAGATTATAAGATCTCCTCATATCACAGAAAAAGCAACATTGGGTAGCCAGTATTCGCAAGTTACATTTAAGGTTCCTAATTATGCAACAAAGCCAAGTATTAAGGAGGCTGTTGAAGTTCTTTTTGATGTTAGGGTTAAATCAGTGAATACACTAATTCAAAAGGGTAAAAATAAGCGCTTTAGGGGTATTGCGGGGAGGCGTTCTGATTTTAAAAAGGCTATTGTTACTTTGGAAGAAGGTCAAACAATAGATGCTGGAGTTGGTATATAACAACTATAAGGTTTAATGCAGTTATGGTGGCTCGCCGATAGTGAGTAAATAAAAGAGGAAGTTAAGGAAATGGCATTGAAAAAATTTAATCCTAGAACACCTGGTACGCGCCAGCTAGTTCAAATTGATCGCTCTAATTTATATAAAGGTGCGCCTGAGAAATCTTTGACTGAAGGTCTAAATAGAACAGGTGGCCGTAATAATATGGGGCGTATTACGTCTCGTCATATTGGTGGTGGTCACAAGCGCAAATATCGTAAAATTGATTGGAAGCGCACAAAATGGGATATGGAAGCAAAGGTTGAGCGTATTGAATATGATCCTAATCGTACAGCTTTCATTGCATTGATAGAGTATGAGGACGGTACTCGTAACTATATTATTGCTCCTCAGCGTTTGAAAGTAGGCGATGCAGTAATTGCGGGAAGTAAGGTTGATGTTAAGCCCGGTAATGCTATGCCACTTAAAAATATGCCAGTTGGTACAATCATTCATAATATTGAAATGAAGCCGGGTAAGGGTGCCCAAATGATTCGTTCTGCTGGAACTTATGCACAGCTTGTAGGTCGGGACCAAGGTTATGCACAAATAAAGCTTGCATCTGGAGAGCTTAGGGTCGTACTTTCTGATTGTATGGCTAGCGTTGGTGCAGTATCTAACCCAGATCATGGTAATACTAATATGGGCAAGGCTGGTCGTAATCGCTGGAAGGGGCGCAGGCCACATGTTCGCGGTGTGGTTATGAATCCAGTGGATCACCCACATGGTGGTGGAGAGGGTAAATCATCAGGTGGGCGTAACCCTGTTACTCCATGGGGGGTGCCTACAAAAGGTTATAGAACACGTAAAAAGGGTAAGGCGAGTGATAAATATATTATTCGTCGGCGCAAGAAATAGATTTTTAAGGAGCATTTAAAATGGCACGTAGTGTATGGAAAGGTCCGTTTGTTGAGAAATCTCTTCTAAAAAAAGTGGAAGAGGCAAGGGCAAGTGGAAAAAATACTGTAATTAAGACTTGGTCACGCAGATCAACTATATTGCCTAATATGATAGGTTTAACTTTTGGTGTGCATAATGGGAAGAAATTTATTCCTGTTGTTATATCTGACCAGATGATAGGACATAAGTTAGGTGAGTTTGCTCCTACACGCACATATTATGGTCATGGAGCTGACAAGAAAGCTAAGAAGTAGAAGCCATTATAAGAAAAGGTAAGGAAAATAGAAATGGGACAGTCAAAAAACCCAAGAAGAGAAAAAGATAATGAAGCTAAGGCCTTTGCTAAGTATGTTCATACATCACCACAAAAGCTTAATCTTTTGGCGCGTACTATTCGTGGAAAGAGTGCGTCTAAGGCTTTAGTTGATCTTGAATTTTCAAAACGTCGTGTTGCACAAGATGTGCGTAAGCTGTTACAGTCGGCTGTTGCTAATGCAGAGAATAATCACGGTCTAGATGTGGATCGTTTGATCGTGTCTGAGGCTTATGTCGGAAAGGCAATGATGCTTAAGCGTTTTCGCGCGCGGGCTCGTGGGCGTGGTGCACGCATTAACAAAATAACTAGCAATATGACTATAATCGTTAAAGAAGCAGAAGAGGCTTAATTAGTATGGGACAGAAGATAAATCCAATTGGTTTAAGAGTAGGCATTAACCGTACATGGGATTCGCGTTGGTATGCGGGTCGTGATTACGCAGATAAGCTTATTGATGATTTGAAGTTACGTGAATATGTTAAGACTCATTTAAAGGCGGCTGGAATAAGCAAGGTTATTGTTGAGCGTGCTGCTAAGTCAACCAAGGTTACAGTTCATACTGCACGCCCTGGTGTAATTATAGGTAAAAAGGGTGCAGATATAGAAAAATTGCGTCAGCAGCTATCTCGCCGTGCTGGTGGAGAGGTTAGTCTTAATATCGTTGAAGTTCGTAAGCCTGAAATAGATGCACAGCTAGTAGCTGAAGGCGTTGCTCAGCAGTTAGAGCGCCGTGTTTCTTTTCGTCGTGCAATGAAGCGTGCTGTTCAAAATTCTATACGTTTTGGTGCTAAGGGAATTCGTATCAATGTTTCAGGGCGCTTGGGTGGTGCTGATATTGCTAGAACCGAATGGTATCGTGAGGGGCGTGTTCCGTTGCATACTTTGCGTTCCGATGTTGATTATGGCACAGCAGAGGCTCTTACGACCTATGGGATTATTGGCGTTAAGATATGGCTTTATAAAGGTGATATTATGGAACACGATCCTATGGCGCGTGATAAACGCATGTCAGAGGCTCAAGGTGGAGCTCCTAAAAATAAATTTTAAAATAAAAGTTACGAAAGTACTGGATTTTTATATTAAAGTGCGTTATGGTCGCGCGAATTTTGGTAAAAGCTTGTTTAAAGCAACATATGGGAACTATAGTTTTTAGAACTAAAAGTCCATGTGAATGAATTTTTTTTGTGCCTTGGATATAGTTTTTCTGGGGCTGGTAATAGAAGAAAGACGGAAAAAAGATGTTGAGTCCTAAGAAGTTTAAACATCGTAAGCAATTTAAAGGTCGCATTCATGGGAATGCAAAGGGTGGTACTTCACTTGCTTTTGGAGCTTATGGTTTAAAAGCGTTAAGTCCCGATCGTGTTACCGCGCGTCAAATTGAGGCAGCTCGCCGCGCTATAACTCGTCATATGAGGCGTCAAGGTAAGGTGTGGATTCGCATATTCCCTGATGTTCCTGTAACTGCTAAACCTCTTGAAGTTCGTCAAGGCAAGGGTAAAGGTTCTCCAGAATATTGGGCTGCTCGTGTTAAGCCTGGTCGCATTATGTTTGAGCTAGATGGTGTGTCTGAAGAGGTCGCGCGTGAAGCTTTGGGCTTAGCTGCTATGAAGTTACCAGTGAAAACAAAATTTATTAAGCGTGTAGGCGCTATAGAGGAGGCGGCATAATGAATGCTGAAGATTTGAGAGCAAAGTCAATTGATGAGCTTATAAAGATTATCATAGATCTTCGTAAGGAGCAGTTTAACGCAAGGTTTCAAAAGGCTCAGGGTTCTTTGGAAAATACTGCTCAAATTCGTAAGAATCGTCGTGCGATTGCTCGTGCGAAAACTATTTTAAACCAAAAGCGCCAAGAAGAAAAATCTTCTGTTAAGAAGGCCGCTTGAGAGGAGATGTAATTCATGCCACGTCGTGTATTAGAAGGAAATGTTGTTAGTGCAAAAACAGATAAGACTGTTACGGTTCTTGTTGAACGCCGTTTTATGCACCCTATGTATAAGAAATATGTTAAAAGTTCAAGTAAATATACAGCGCATGATGAGAGTAATGCCGTCAAGGAAGGGGATCGCGTTTCTATAATTGAATGTCGTCCGATTTCTAAAACGAAACGTTGGACTGTTTTCACGAATGGAAAATCCGATGTTAAGGTGGGTGGCTCTGCATCTGATAGTGGGGTTGCAGAGGAGAAATATGAGCCTAAAAAAGCAGCGGCAAAAAAAGATGATAAAAAGCCAGTAGCTAAAAAAGCTCAGGCCAAGAAAACAAAATCTAATAAGAAGGATGCGTAAAAATGATACAGATGCAATCCCGAATGGCTGTGGCTGATAATAGTGGTGCAAGAGAAGTTCAGTGCATTAAGGTGCTAGGTGGTTCTCATAGACGTACAGCGAATATTGGTGATGTAGTGGTCGTTTCTGTTAAGGAGGCAATTCCTCGCGGTAAGGTAAAAAAAGGCGATGTTCGTCGCGCTGTTATTGTTCGTAGTCGCTTTGGTCTTAAGCGTAAATATGGTGAGAAAATACGCTTTGATACAAATGCGTGCGTTTTGATAAATAATAATGGTGAGCCGATTGGTACGCGTATTTTTGGTCCTGTTACTCGCGAATTGCGTGGTGGTGGTTATATGAAAATAATTTCACTTGCTTCGGAGGTGTTATAGATATGAGTAAGCCTAAATTTAAAGTGAAAAAAGGTGATCAGGTTGTGGTGCTCGCGGGGCGTGATAAAGGCGCTAAGGGTGAGGTGCTTAGGGTTATTACTGACAAGGGGCGCGTTGTTGTTCAGGGCGTGAATCTTGTTACTAAGCATCAAAAACCAACACAAGTGTCACCAGGTGGTATTCAAAAGAAGGAATTGCCTATACATGTTTCTAATGTTGCGGTTATCGATCCTAAAACTGGAGAGGCAACCCGCGTTGGGTATAAAGTTCTAAAAGACGGTAAAAAAGTTCGCGTGGCGAAGAAATCCGGTGAAACTATTGAATAAGATTGAGAAGCGAGAAGAGATATGAAACCGCGCTATAAAGAGTTATATGAAAAAGAAATCGTTCCTGTGATGGATAAAAAGTTCGGATATAAAAATCCACATCAGCGTCCGCGCTTGGATAAGATTGTCATAAATATGGGGGTTGGTGAAGCAACTCAGGATCGTAAGCATATGGAGAATGCTGTAAAGGATTTGACACTTATTTCTGGTCAAAAACCAGTGGTTAACAAAGCTCGTCAATCAAATGCATCTTTTAAGATTCGTGAAGGTCAGGCGATAGGCACTAAGGTAACGTTGCGCGGTGATCGTATGTATGAATTTCTTGATCGTTTAATTACTATTGCTATGCCACGTATTCGTGACTTTCGTGGGGTTAGTTCAAAGAGCTTTGATGGTAGAGGTAATTATGCGATGGGAATTACAGAGCATATTATTTTTCCAGAGATAGAATATGACAAGGTAGATAAAATTCGTGGCATGGACATTGTTATTTGCACCACTGCCGCAAATGATGAGGAGGCTTTAGAGCTGTTGAAAGGCTTTAAGATGCCCTTTAAAACTCAGTAATTATAATACGTAGAACGTAGCTAAGGAAAGATATAGTAATGGCAAAAGTCTGTATGATAGAAAGAGACAAAAAACGTAAAAAACTTGTTAAAAGATATGCAAGCAAGCGCGCGGAGCTAAAGGCAATTATAAAAGATCGCTCGGTTCCTGCTGATGAGCGTTTTCAAGCTGTTTTGAAATTGGCTGAATTACCTCGTAATTCATCTAAGGTGAGAATGCGTAATAGATGCGCTTTGACAGGGCGTCCGCGTTCTTATTATCGTAAATTTAATCTCTCTCGCATTGCATTGAGAGATCTGGCATCTCGTGGTGAGTTGCCAGGCGTAACAAAGTCAAGCTGGTAGAAGGAGGACCCCTGTTATGGCAATGAGTGATCCCCTAGGTGATATGCTTACGCGTTTGCGTAATGGGCAACAAGCCGGAAAGAAAGTTGTGGAGTGTCCTTTTTCGAAATTGCGTGAAAATGTTTGTAAGGTTTTGAAAGATGAGGGCTTTATCCGTGGTTATAAAATAGAAGAACTTGAGGGCAATAAGAAAAACCTTCAAATTCAGTTGAAATATGCAGAAGGTCGCGGAGTTATACGACAAATTGATAGAGTTTCCAAGCCGGGCTGCCGTGTATATTCAAATGTAAAAACAATGCCACGTTTTTATAATGGTCTTGGCGTTTTGGTTGTATCGACACCTCAAGGTGTGATGACAGATCACAAGGCTAGGGCGGCTAATGTTGGTGGTGAAGTGCTATGTCAGGTATTTTAATCTGATGCATAAATGGTGTATTATTAAGGAATAAGTATAATGTCACGTATTGGTAAAAATCCTGTTTCTATCCCACAAGGGGTTGAGGTTCAGATAGATGGTCAGAAGTTAACTGCTAAAGGTAAGTTGGGTGAGCTTGAGCTTTATATCCATGATGAAGTTTGTGCAAAAATTGAAGAGGTTGCAAATGATGATGGTAAAACCTCTAAGGTTGTGAAACTTGACCCTAAATCAAAATCAAAGTTTGCTCAGCAAATTTGGCCAACAATGCGTACATTGGTTCATAATATTTGTGTTGGCGTGAGTCAGGGATATACCAAAGAGCTTGAGATACACGGTGTTGGTTATCGTGCAAATATGCAAGGAAATGATGTGGTTCTGTATATAGGTTTTTCACACGAAGTTCGTTATAAGGTGCCAGATGGGGTTAAAGTTGAGGTTGAAAAACAAACTAAAATTAAAGTTAGTGGTATAGATAAGCAGCTAGTAGGTGAAGTAGCAGCAAAGATAAGAGCATTTAAAAAGCCCGAGCCGTATAAGGGTAAGGGTATTCGTTATGCGGGCGAATATATCGTACGCAAAGAAGGTAAGAAGAAGTAAGGAACGGTAAGATGGCAAAGACAGCGTCTGTAAAAATAAGCACTTCACAGCGTCGGAATTTTAGAACACGTAATAAAATACGTCGTATCAATATTGATCGTGTTGGCGGGCGTGAAACGCGTCCTCGTCTTTCAGTATTTCGTAGTGGTAGACAAATTTATGCACAGATTATTTGTGATCTAAGTGGCAGGACATTAGCTGCTGCATCAACTCTTGAAAAAGAGTTAAAAGAAAAACTAAAGGGTGGGGCTGATGTTAAGGCTGCTGCCGAGGTTGGTAAATTAGTAGCTGAGCGTGCAAAGAAGGCCGGTATAAAAAAGGTTGTTTTTGATCGCGGAAGGTATATTTATCATGGACGTGTTAAGGCACTAGCTGATGGCGCGCGTGAAGGCGGATTAGAATTTTAAAGAAGGATTGAATAATAATGGCACGTGGACAACAATCAGAACAAAAGCGTATAGATCGTGAAGAGCCAGAGCTTATTGAGCGTTTGGTAGGGATCAACCGCGTAGCAAAAGTTGTAAAGGGTGGACGTCGTTTTGGTTTTGCTGCTCTTGTTATAGTTGGTGATGGCAAAGGCAAAGTTGGCTATGGACATGGCAAGGCAAAAGAGGTTCCCGAAGCTATTAAAAAGGCAACTGATCAGGCTAAGCGTAAAATGATACATGTTCCGCTTCGTGAGGGGCGCACTTTGCACCATGATGTACATGGAAAAGATGGAGCGGGTAAAGTTTTCTTACGTTCAGCCCCTCCAGGTAAGGGGATTATCGCAGGTGGTCCAATGCGTGCGGTATTTGAAGCTTTGGGAGTTCAAGATGTGGTTGCTAAGGCTATTGGTTCTAATAATCCGTATAGTATGGTGAATGCTACTTTTGCAGCTCTTGAAAATATGCAAAGCCCAAGGAATATTGCTTCACGTCGTAATAAGAAGGTTGGAGAAATTGTTTCAAATCGTGAAGAACAGGCTATCTCTGGTATTGTTGAAGATGACGCGTAAAGTTTAATTTTAAGGTTAACCATAGGGAATTATAGTTATGGCTGAAGATAAAAAAGAAAAAAAAGCACCGGCAAAAAAGAAGCCTGCGACTACTAAGAAGACTGCTGCTAGAAATGCAAATGTTAAAATGATCCGCGTTACACAAATAGGGTCTCCTATTGGTCGTAAACCAGATCAGCGCGCGACTCTGGTAGGGTTAGGGTTAAATAAAATGCACCGCACTAGAGAGCTTGAAGATACGCCTTCGGTGCGCGGTATGATTAGCAAGGTTAGTCATTTGTTAAAAGTTGAGGATGCTGCATAATTTTAGCGTCTGAATTAAAAGGAAATATAGCAATGAAACTTAACGAAATAAAAGCGAAAGAGGGTTCTATAAAAAATAGGACTCGTGTTGGTCGCGGTATTGGTTCTGGTAAAGGCAAGACTTGTGGTTCTGGTCAAAAGGGTCAAAAATCACGCTCTGGTGTTGCTATTAAGGGATTTGAAGGTGGGCAGATGCCTTTGTATCAGCGCTTACCTAAATTTGGTTTTAATAACACTAAATTTGCAACTAACTATTCTGAATTGACATTTGCACGGTTGCAACATGCGATTGATACAAAAAAAATAGATCCAAAGAAAGAAATTGATGAGGATATATTAGTTAACTCTGGAGTAGTTCGTCGTAAACTTGATGGTATTAAGGTTATTGCTACCGGTGAGTTGAAGTCTAAGGTTAATCTTAAAATTACAAAAATATCTAAAGGGGCTTTAGACGCTGTTGAGAAGGCAGGTGGTAAGGTAGATCTGATTGAAAAGATAGTTGCTCCGGTTAAAAAGCGTGGTGAAAAGAAGTAATTTCTTTTAAAATCAAAAAAATATTAGCCTCTGCCATGCGGGGGCTTTGTTTGTTTTGACACATGTGCTACAAAAGTTTACACTAGCTCTTGGTTTTTTTATTAGACTTTTATGTCAGGTTAAAATTTTCATGCGTAAACATTCTCAGTTCTTCTTGTGTTTCTCTTTTTTTATGCTGGCAACATTTTTTGTATCAAGCATTCCTGCATATGCGGTTGTTGATCGTTGCCCTCGTCATAAGATAAAGACAACACTTAAAGCAAAAAGGTTAAAGACCAAATTCTTAAGGGCAACAGTTCAAGGAATCAATGACTATCTTAACTCTCATAGTGTTATGGCTTTTGTTCAAAACCCCATTGATGTTATTCCTGAATTAAAATTTAATTTAAAGGATATTGGTTATGGGCGTTATTGTGTGATGCTTGAAGAGGTCAATGTTACTTATATATCGGCGCCTCAGATTGTTATGCCTAAAGATTATAAAAAGGATAGTTGTGAATATCAGCTTATATTGAAGCATGAAAATAGACACTTGAATGTGCATTATAAATATTTTGATAAGAGTGTTGGTCAATATAAGGCGTTTTTGGGTCGTATAGCTCGAGATGTTCCATTATCTGTCCCAGTTACAAGTAGTGAGCAAGCTCAAGCCGTTAGAGATGATCTTGAATATTATTTTGTAGATAAGTTTTATACTCAGGTTGATAAATCAATTAGGGAAATGCGTAAATTGCAAAGAAAGATTGACAGTAAACAAGAATATATATTCACAGGAAGGAAAATAGATCGTTGTGCTGCAAAGGAAAAAAATAAGAAGATGCAAAATAGTAAGGTTTTTCTTGAAACAAAAGAATAATAGGCAATATTTATCCTTTTTCGTATAGTTACAATTTATAAATAATGTCAGATTAAGTCGAAACTATTACAAATTATCGGACAGCGTAACTTCACATCGTGAAGCTGTCGGGTGATTGTTGATCGTCATATTAAGTCATAACTTTTGCACATGGTGTGCATGTATACATTACGCAAATATTATTGGGAGTAGTTATAGCGTGCAATATGATATAGCTATTGGGAAAACTCGCGTATAAGATTTTTAAAGTTATTAGTAAATAGCTCTCCTGCATTTTTTCCTATGGTATGATCTATATATCTATCTTGGGCACTTTGGGCAATATTTATGCTTTCTTTTTCATGTGATTGTGCCCAGTCTATTTTTTCTTCCAAATCACTTAGATCCCATTTATGAGATATGTAAGTGATCCCATCTTCATACAGGTTAGGCCATGTTTCCATATGACTCATATCTGGTTTTAAAAGCAGTGATCCCGACAGGAAACATTCAAAGTCTTTTAAGGTTATTTCCCCCAAACCAAATGGAGAGATGCATATCTTACTTTTTTCTAGCTCTTTCAAATATTCACGGCGTGATAATTTATCGGTTTGCAGATGTTTTGATAGTATATCACGCATCTTGTTTCTTTGAAAACATATAGTATCTCTGGAATATGGTATGCCCATTCTACATGTTACATTCATAGTTCTTAAAGAATTAGCAGGAGTTACTTTTTTAGAAAAATGTAACATTGCATTTAGGGGAATTTTTTCACGTATTCTTAAGATATAAGGCCCCATAAGACCATAATGCATAAAGCATGAGTTCCAAGAATTTTTTAGTTTATCAAGATATTCTTCCTTTATAGCTGGCTGGGTAATGTAAGGCTCTTTATCTTCTATTCCATATTTTCTATGATAATAATCAGTAAATATGCGAGAAGCATAATGGTTTTTCATATATTGTTTTTTATCTTTTAAAAGCTGCGCTTTGAGATAACGATGAACAAAGGGCAGCACCTGTCCGAGAAATGTTCCCGTACTATCTGCTTGATCACACCAAATGATCTTTGTTTTTTCACTTAATGATGAAATCTTGCCCAGTGTTTGATTGTATTTTTTACTATCCCAATCATGTTTAAAATATTTACTATCAATTAGCAGATAATCACAATTTGTAATGTTATCAGATATTTTATATTTGATTTTTATCTTGAAGTTTTGAGATTCTAGGTTTTTTTTGAATAATATGAGAGGGTATAAAAAAGCTGCTCCATTGGGACTTGTAAATCCTGAGCTTAATATATTTATTTTTATCATTTATATTTTCATCCCTAGGAAGAAACAATTTTGCATTTTTAACTCTTAGAAGAATAATTCAAAAATCTATTTTGTATAGTGTTATGATATTAAAATAAGGAAATAGTCAAATGTCATGTGATTTAATTATACCTGCAAGATCTGGATCAAAAGGAGTTCCCCTTAAAAACATCAAAATGCTTTCGGGCAAGCCTTTGATTGCACATATGATTGAGGCTGCTCAGGGTTGTAAAAATATTGATAATATTTATGTTTCTACTGATGGTGAGGAGATCGCACGGGTTGCTGTAGAGTATGGAGCAATTGTAATTGAGCGCCCAGAGGAGATATCAGGCGATGTTGCAACTAGTGAGTCTGCTATACTTCATAGTTTGGACATTCTTGAAGAGCAAGGAAAATTACCTGAAAATACTTGTTTTGGACAATGCACATCTCCGCTTATCAACTCAGAAGATTTTTATAGGGCAATACAAATTATGCAAAGCGGAAAATATGACAGTATTTTTTCAGCCAAGCTTTTCCATGGATTTATTTGGAATAAAGATGAGAATGGTTTTATGGTTGGAGTTAACCATGATCATACCAGCAGGCGTTTAATGCGCCAGGAAATGCAACCACAATATCAAGAAACAGGAGCGTTTTATATTTTTAATACACAAGGTTTTCGTATTAATAAAAACCGTTTTTTTGGTAAAATTGGCATTTGTGAAATACCAGAGGAACGCTCAGTTGATATTGATACTTTAGAGGATTTTGATATTGCTAGTGACTATTTAGAACGTCATCAAATATAGCTAATTCCTGCTTTATACGCTCTGGCCAAGAAGGTAGCAATTTCTCCGCGCATGGTCTCATATTTTTCTTAAAGTTATTTCTGTTACTATCATTTGCCATAAACAATATGGCTTTTACTAATGCATCTTTATCACCAACTTTACCAAATCTGTAGAAGACATTATCAGGAACAAAATTATCCGTATCTACATCAATATTTTTTTCTGGCTGAGAAGATGGAATTATTGTTGGAAGCTCATCATATAAAGCCTCAATATTTACATTACTTAAATTCCCTTGTTTGTTAAGGGAAACATAAAAACTGCAATTTTTGCGCACATATTTTAGCTGATTGGGCGTGATACTTCCTAAAAAATGTACTCTATTTTGCATTTTTAGTTTTTTAGATTGATATATCATATCTTCTTTTAGCGAACCATCGCCTGCAATTATGGCATGAAGTTTTTTATTTTGTTTTGCGGCTTCATAAAAGGATTCCATAAACTCTTCTATACCCTTTAAGCTTTCTAAGCGTCCAACGAACAAAACCTTAATACCCCCATCAGGCAGTTTTATAGATGTATTTGTTGATTGATTTTCTTTGTTAATACCATTAATTAGTAAATAGTTAAGCGTTGCAGGATTGAGAACCTTATTCATCCATACATCGCCACCAGATCCATCAAGAGTACAAATTACTGATTTAAAGGGGCTACGCCATAACCATTTTCTAAAATTAGATCTTATACTATTCTTGTCGGCATCTTGATGCATCTCTTGTAAAACACCCATTACCCGCCATATAACTTTAGCTTTGGTAAATCTAGATAGAAAGGCGGCAGGCAATATATTTACGCGATCACAATAGATAATATCAGGTTTTAATTTAAAATATGCGGTAAAAATCCTCAATAATTGGTGAGCATCGCTAAATTTATCTTGGAATTTCCAACTCCATTTGGGGATTATATTAGGACCTGATATTACGGTTATAGGTGTTAAAAGCCCATCAAGTTGAAATGTTTGGATAGGTTTTAATTTTAAAGATGGTTTTTTATTTTTTTGAGTAAGTATAATGGTTAAGTTATGATTTTTTGATGTATCTAAATACTCAATCATTCTTGCAATAGTAGGAGCACCTTTAGGGTTCCATTGCCCTGTTTTTATGCTTTCTTCAAAGCCAGAATATAGTCTGCATACATAAAGAATCTTCATTTATGCAAGAGCTTTCTTAACTTCTGTTATTATATAATCTTGCGTATTCTCACTAATATATGGATGCATAGGAAGGCTAAGAACTGTTTGTGATAGAGCTTCACAATTACCCATATCAGGGGCAGATGGGTAATTCTTATAACAGGTTTGTTTATGTAATGGCAGGGGATAATAAATAGCGCTTGGCACTCTAGCATCTTTAAGATTATCTTGTACAGATCGTCTTTCCACCCCATTGGTAATATTTAACGTATATTGTGCCCAAGTGCATAATTTATGTTTATTATCTTCGATTGGTGGGGTTTGTATAATACCTTTAAATGCATCATTGTAGCGCTTAGCTATATTATTACGCATTTCAATTTCCCTAGGAAATATTTTAAGTTTTTCAATTAAAATGGCAGCTTGTATGGTATCAAGTCGGCCATTTACTCCTAGTCGCACATTGTCATATTTACAACTTCCCTTACCGTGTACACGAATGCTGCGTAATTTATTTGCTAAATCATCGTCATTTGTAAATATAGCTCCGCCATCGCCGTAGCAGCCAAGAGGTTTTGCAGGAAAGAAGCTAGTAGTTGAGGCAATTCCCATATTGGCAATAGATTTGCCGTTATATTTAGCCCCAAGGCTTTGTGCGGCATCATCTATTAACCACATATTTTCGGCATTAGCAATTTGGGTAATCTTATCATAATTGGCAGGCAGGCCAAACAGGTCAACGGCTATTATACCAGCGAGATTAAGTCCCTTATTTTTGGCTATTTGTATAGCAGATTTCAGGCTCTCATTACTTATATTGTAATCATCTATATTAACATCGACAAATATTGGAGTAGCCCCTAAAACGGCTACTGACTCAGCAGTTGCAGCAAATGTAAATGATGGTACAAATACAGCATCACCAGCTTTAATATCTAATGCTAGTAATGTCATGATAAG
>JALTAZ010000052.1 GCA_027075555.1 Micavibrio sp. | reverse complement strand
GGCGGGGAACATCCCTTTTTTTAGCAAGCTTGAAGCCGTGCGGTGTGCTTTGAGATGTGTTGCATCAATTTGAAGCTGGTCGGGAATACCGCTTTGGGCCGCCAATTCTGAAAATATCCGGTTAAACACGCCCATTTTACTCCAGCGCACAAAGCGATTGTACAAGGTTTTATAGGGGCCATATTCCGCTGGCGCATCACGCCATTGCAAGCCGCGCTTGATAACATGGATAATGCCGCTGATAACACGATGATCATCTACGCGGGGAAACCCGTGAGACAATGGAAAATAAGGCTTTATTCTATTAAACTGGGACTTCGATAACCAAAATAATTCACGCATAATTCAATCTCATTTATAAGAAATTGAATCATATCGAGCATACTTTGTGAATCCCGTGAAACTTTATGTACACAATTTAATAGGTCCTGAGCCTAGATAGGAGACAACATATATGGTATGGGTAGGAAACACAGTAAAATATTATGGAAAAATCAAGGCATATCTTTATCAATAGACAAACGTTTGCTGTCCTACTGGAAAGAGATTAAATAAAACGTTATTCGCCTATTAGAAGAATTTGAAATTAACCCTAATACAGCTATGGAAGGAAAAAAGAATTGCTCTGAATTACACTAAATTGAGCAAAAAAATTCCTGGAACTTTGCAGGAATTCAAGAATCATCATAATAATGGTGATAATGCTTGATTTGGATAATAAATAACAAATAAATAAAAAAGGCGAGGATAATCCCGCCTTTTAAAAACCTTTTCATTTCCCATATAATCACCAAGACTTACACTGGAGTGGCATCATCATAAGACATAGTGGCATTCATGCCTGTACCCAAACCTATAGCCGGCTCATGCGCGGACGCCATCTGAGCAAACATGCTCTGTATTTCAAACTTAGGAAGACCTGAGGCACTTTCCTCAAACGTTGAACTTATCATATAATACACCCTTTCTTATTGTAAATATTGCATTATCTTTGGAAACACCGGAGCCATCGTAATCTTTAAGGATTATCTTTGTCTGGTCGCCTGCCTGTGCTTCAGGGACAATAGTATATAAAAGCCTTGTCGTTGTCAAATTTGAAAGATCAATTAAATCATCTTTTCCGTTAATCAATGTCATTATGTTCATAACTTTTTTATCAGTTATTTCTCTGGGCTCATCTTTATTAAGCAGGACATAGTCGCCAACATGTTCATAATCGCCTTTTTCAATAATATATTCAAATATCTGATAATCACGCTCTATCAATGGATTTGGCTTATGAACAAAGCGTGTGCGCTCCCCCGTTCTTTTAGCTTTTTCAAGCGCATCTTCACCAGTTTTTGACTTCTCTAAGCCACTGATTTTAGGGTTATCTTTACTTTTTTCATTAAAATTTATGCCCATAAGTCATATTACCATTGGTTTTTATAAAAAAAAATGTTTTAGTGCCGTTTAATATAAAAAAGTTTTTAGCACATTTAGTGCAATTGAAGGAGAAAAAAATGTCAGCAGCCCCACAAACGGTAGAGCAGGATTATAAAGTTAAGGATATTTCACTTGCAAAGGCAGGTCGTTTGCAAATTGATTTAGCGCAAGATGAAATGCCAGGATTGATGGCAACGCGCAAAGAATATAAGGATTCTCAACCACTTAAAGGTGCGCGTATTGCTGGTTGCCTACATATGACGGTGCAAACAGCCGTATTGATTGAAACATTAGTTGAGCTTGGCGCAGAGGTGCGTTGGAGTTCTTGTAATATTTTTTCAACTCAAGATGAAGCCGCAGCCGCAATCGCAGCCTCAGGTATTCCTGTATTTGCATGGAAGGGTGAAACCGAGGAAGAGGCTGAATGGTGTATTCATCAAACAATAAAAGGGCCGAATGGCTGGGTTCCAAATATGATTCTTGATGATGGCGGTGATCTTACAGCTATAGTCCATAAGGATTATCCAGAGCTTATGGCCGATATTAAAGGCATATCAGAGGAAACAACAACCGGTGTTCTTTTTCTAAAGAAAATGGAAGAGGAAGGTCGTTTGAAAGCTCCTGCAATCAATGTTAATGATTCGGTTACAAAGTCTAAATTTGATAATAAATATGGCTGCCGTGAATCACTTGTGGATGCGATTCGCCGCGCAACAGATGTTATGCTTGCAGGTAAAGTTGCGGTTGTATGTGGATATGGCGATGTTGGTAAAGGTTCGGCGCAATCTTTGTCTTCCCAAGGCGTTCGTGTTATGGTAACTGAGATTGATCCAATTTGCGCACTTCAGGCGGTAATGGATGGTTATGAAGTTGTAACAATGGAAGATGCGACTTCGCGTGCGGATATTTTTGTAACTACAACAGGCAATAAAGATATTATCACAGTAGATCACATGCGTGATATGAAAGATCGTGCCATTGTTTGTAATATCGGTCACTTTGATAATGAAATTCAAGTTGAGCCACTTCGCAATATGAAATGGACTAATATTAAGCCTCAGGTTGATGAAGTTGAATTTCCAAGCGGTAAGCGTATAATTTTGTTAGCTGAAGGTCGTTTGGTTAATTTGGGCTGTGCAACGGGTCATCCATCATTTGTAATGAGTGCCTCATTCACTAATCAGACTTTAGCACAAATTGAACTTTGGAATAATCATGACAAATACGAGAACAAAGTTTATGTGCTTCCTAAACATCTTGATGAAAAGGTTGCAGCACTTCACCTAGAAAAGGTTGGCGCTAAATTAACTAAATTATCCAAAGATCAGGCAGATTATATTGGTGTTTCTGTTAATGGACCTTTCAAGGATGATGCATACAGATATTAAAACTCTTATGCTGTAAGAATATTTACAAAAGTGGCTGTTGAAAGTTCGATAGTCACTTTATTTGTGGTCTACAATTCATGATTTAGGTTCAAAGTCTAATTTTAACTCTTGTCTTTTTATTCAATAAACACCAGAATCGCATTTGAAATGTCTATTAATGCAAAACAAATATTATCAGATTTTTGGCGTGTGCTTGGTGGTTTTGAATCCAAGGTATCTTTGAGAGAGGAAAAAGCACGCCTAGAGGCGTTTTTATCTGCTGTTCCAGGGGAGTATTGCGGCTGGAGTTCAGAAGGAGGGTGTGCTTATTCAAATGGGTTTTGCGAACTTTTGGGAATTAAGACGGTTGAGAGTTTTAATGATATTCAAAATTGCTTATGTGCTGATGATGCTATAATGATCGAAGGGTTATTTAACCGCCTTAAATCAGATGGCATAGCCTTTAACCTGAATGTTCAGGGTAAAAACAATGCAAAATATTTGAAAATATCTGGCACATGCGGTGTAGATTTATCTAATAAGGATTATATCCATATTTTGTGGGTTGAAGATTTATATGCAGATTCTTCAGTGAAAAAAGATAATAATAGTCAATATGAGTTTTTAGATAGTATAGATGGTTTTCAAAATGCGCTCGATGCTTTGCCTTATCCTGTTTGGATCAGGGATAAAGAGCAAAAAATAATATGGTGTAATGTAAATTATGCTAAAACCGTAAAACTGCCTCCGAGTGAAATTATTGCGCAACAAAAAGAGATTATATCTAAGACAAGGAAAAGGAAGCCTAGCGAAAAGGACCTGCTGATAGGGGGGGATCTTGCCGCTAAGGCTTTATCTTCTTGTAAAAGGCAGTTCGTTGAAATACATGAGGTAATTAGCGGTGATAGATTGCTTATAAGAGTTTCTGAAATACCCATAAAAGGCAAAGAAATAACTGTTGGAATTATGGAAGATATTACAGAAGAAGAGCGCACAAAAAATGAAATTAGTAAAAATGTACTTGCTATGCGTGATTTAATGGAGCAGCTTCGCTCTGCTATTAGTATTTATAATTCTGATCATAGATTAGAGTTTTACAATTCATCATTTTCTCAATTATGGGGGTTGGAAGAAGGGTGGCTCAATACTAAGCCAAGGCTGGGTGATATTATGGAGAAACTTCGTGAAACGCGTCGTTTACCAGAACAGGCAGATTTCAGATCTTACAAAAAAAGCTGGATTGATATGTTTACAGATCTAATTGATCCGCATGAGGATATGTTATATCTTCCTGACGGGTCTGCATTTCGCATGCTTGTTGTTCCGCACAAGCTTGGCGGCTTGATGATGACCTTTGAGGATGTAACAAGTAGGTTAGAGCTTGAATCATCATATAACACCTTAATAGCGGTTCAAAAAGAGACTTTGGATAATCTTGAAGAAGGGGTTGCGGTTTATGGTGGTGATGGTCGCTTGAAGCTTTGGAATCCTTCGTTTGCCTGTCTTTGGGGGTTCGAGCCAGAGGCTCTTGAGGCAGAGCCTCATATCTCTAATATAGTCAATAAAGTGTCACATTTTTTTAACGAAACAGATTGGATAGATATTAAAGAAAAACTGATTTCAATTGGTTTGGAGCGTGATATTAACAATGGCAGATTAGAGCGCAATGATAAAAAGCTAGTTGATTATGCGACTGTTCCTCTGCCTGATGGTGGTGTATTGATAACTTACACAGATGTTACTGATACTGTTCGTGTTGAAAATGCTTTGCGTGAAAAGAACATGGCTCTTGAAACTGCGGAGAAGTTAAAATTAGATTTTCTAGCAAATGTATCTTATCAACTTCGCACCCCTTTGAACGCAATTATGGGGTTCAATGAGATGCTATCGCAAGAGTTGTTTGGTTCATTAAATGAAAAACAGAAAGAATATACTAGCGATATTCAAGGTGCAAGTGAGCATCTTTTGAACCTGATAAATGATATATTAGATCTATCTTCTATTGAGGCAGGTAAGATGGATCTTGATATATCAGATGTATCTATAAAAGCCATGTTAGAAAATATTATTGATCTTGTAGAGGAGTGGGCACGTAAGCAGGGGATTGAGATTTCTTTGTCTTGTCCTGATAATATTGGTATGGCACAAATAGATGAAACAAGAATAAAACAAGCAATTATAAATTTGGTTAGGAATTCCATAGATCATACACCAGAGGGCGGAAAAATAGAGCTGATTGCTGCGCTTGCTAAAGAGGGTATAAAAATTACTGTAAAGGATAATGGCTCAGGAATAGAAGAAGAAGAGCAGCTAAGAGTTTTAGAGTTATTTGAAAGTTCTGAAAGTGATAATAAAACAAAAAGAGGTGCAGGTCTTGGCCTTACTTTGGTAAAGAACATAGTATCATTACATAAGGGAGAGTTTGAGCTAAAGTCTGTTCCAAAAAAAGGGACAGATGTTATGATAACTCTTCCTTATTCCAATAAATAAGAAATGGCTATATGTCATAAGCAGTTTGCCCAAGTTTTGGTTATTTCTATGCCATCTTTCTCATATTTTTTGCTTTGTATAACAATTTCGCCTAGTTCTGCGCTTATCTTGCAAGAGAATATTGGAATTAATGTTCTTATTGTAAATTCTAATTGTCTGTTGGGATAGAAAGGGCCAGATGAACAAAATTCTGCCATGTCCATTGGGTAATTCTTTTCAGGGTGAAGCGTCCCTGCAGCTTCAAGTCGAAAACTTCCTGTGTGGTGTATGGTTTGTCCGCTTTGATCAGTGATTTTGTCAGTAGCAATTTCTCCATAAACCCGATGATTTGCATTGTTACGTATGGTAAAGCATATAGGTTGAGTAGTTATTTCCTGAGCTTTGGATGGGATAGGAGATATCGTAAGTAATGATAATAAAAGGGTTAATATTCTCATAATACGATTCTAACATTATATGGTTCTTTTCACAATCGGGCTAATACTTTATAAATTACGGTCATGGCAATAGAGAATCAAAAAATTAAAACCTATTCACAAGAGCAGACGTGCAAATTTGCTGCTGAGCTTGCTAAAGGAGCGCAACAAGGTGATGTAATCTTGCTTTATGGTGATTTAGGAATGGGCAAAACGGTTTTTTGCCGCTCTTTTATAAAAGAACTTTGCGGCGATAATGTAGAGGTTCCAAGTCCAACTTTTACTATTGTGCAATTATATGATTATGATGGTGGCTGTATATGGCATTTTGATTTATATCGTTTATCTGATCCATCAGAGGTTTATGAGCTAGGCTGGGAAGAGGCTTTATCAGAAGGAATTATACTCGTGGAATGGTCAGAACGTTTGGGAGATATGATCCCCAAAGGCGCTATTAAGGTATCATTATCGGTTCATAATAATGATCCTAATTCTAGAGAAATTAAGGTAGTAAGGCAATGACAAGCTGTCAAAATCCATATAAAGCGTTTATTCTTGCCGCCGGTTTTGGCACAAGGCTTCGCCCATATACAGATGATAAGCCAAAGCCAATGGTTGAGGTAAATGGACGTAGCTTAATATATAGGACTTTGGATAAATTGCGCACAGCAAAAATATCTGAAGTAGTAGTGAATGTGCATTATAAAGCAGATATATTAGTGCAGCATTTAAACAATTATACAGCGCAGCATGGTGATATTATAATTCATATTTCACAAGAGAGCGATATTCTTGATACTGGTGGAGGGGTTAAGAATGCTTTGCATTATTTCGAAGATAAGCCTTTTTATGTGATTGCTGGTGATAATTTATGGGAGGATAGTCAAATTTCTGCCCTTGAAAGGCTGGCAAAGGTTTGGGATAGCAGTAAGATGGATATTCTTACACTTATGCAGCCATTAGAGAATATGAAATTAACAAAAGGTGTTGGTGATTATGATTTGTTAGAAAATGGCTTAGTGCGACGCTCTATTGATAAAAACGGGTCATATATGTGGAGTAATATACGCCTTAATCATCCCATAATATATAAAGACGTTAAATCATATAAATTTTCTTTTTTAGATATTATGGATAAATGTGAGGCTAAAGGGCGGTTTTATGCTTTAATTCATAATGGAAACTGGCATCATATCAGCACTCCAGAAGATCTTAGGTCTGTTGATGAATATTATAAGAATTATGAAGTTATTAAGGATATTATATGAGGGTTAATATTTATAATATAGATTCATATTTACCATTTTCTGATATATTGGCTGGGTATTTGCTGGATATAACTAAAGATGAGCCACATAATTTAAGCAAATATAGATTATTACTACCTACTAGGCGGGCATGTCGTGTTATGCAAGATGCATTTTTGCGTCTTAGTGGGGGTGGAGTAATATTATTGCCGCGTATGATGCCGTTGGGGGAGGTTGATGAAGATGAACTCTCATTAATTATGCTTGGCAGTAATGAGAGATTTCTTGAAATCCCACCAGCAATAACCCCATTAAAGCGCCAATTATTGCTTGCTAAGCTTATTATGCGTGTTCCTGAATTTAAGCAGGGATTTGAAGGGGCTCTTGGGCTATCAAAGGCTTTATGCCAATTTATGGATCAGGTAATAATTGAAGATGCAAAATTTTCTGATTTATATAAAGTTGTGCCAGAGGAGTTTGCGACGCATTGGCAGGTAACGCTAGATTTTTTGAAAATAATAAGTGAGCATTGGCCAAAAATATTAGAAGACAATAATTTAATTGATGCTGCGCAAAGACGAAATTTGTTGCTGCAAAATATGGCAGAATATTGGGAAAATGTCCCCCCTGATTATCCTATTATTGCCGCTGGTTCTACTGGATCTATCCCTGCTGTTGCTAGATTGCTTAGTGTTATTTCCAAGATGAAAACAGGAAAAGTAATTTTGCCAGGACTTGATATGGAAATGGATAATGATTCATGGGATGCTATAACTGAAACTCATCCACAATATTGCTTAAAATCCTTGCTTAATAATATTGGGGTTAAGCGAGAGAATATCCGACCTCTTGTTAATGTTGATTCTAAATTAAAACGTCATATATTGGCGAGTTTAATGATGTTGCCATCTGAATCTACTCATCAGTGGAAATATTTTATCGAAAAAAATAATGATATAGAATCTATGCTATCTGGCCTAGAATATTATAGTTGCAAAACACCCAATGAAGAGGCAAATGTGATTGCACTTATTATGCGCCGTGCATTGGAAGAGCAAGGAAAGGTGGTTACTCTTGTTACTCCTGATAGGTCGCTTGCAAGACGTGTTAAGGGAGTATGCAAAAGATGGGGAATAGATGTTGATGATTCTGCGGGTGAAAAACTGATAGATACAAAATTAGGTAAATTTATTTTGCTTTTCCTTAATGCCATGAAGGAAAAATTTGATCCAGTATCTTTTATAGCTTTGCTTAAATCAGGATTTTGTAATCTTGGTTATTCTTCAGAAGAAATATTTGCTTTTGCAAAATCTATAGAGATAAATGTTCTAAGGTCAAAGGGTGTTATATCAACTCATTCAATGTTTTGCAGCAAAATAGTACAAAGCAATGTAGAATATAAGATAAAGGAATATATCGATAATTTATATAAGGTAGTCCAGCCATTGCTTGATTTATCACATGGAGAGTTTGCGCTTAGCACTAAAAAATTACTTAATACTCATATTAAAATATTAGAGAATATAGCAGATGATAATTTAAATTATGGTAGGGAACGGTTGTGGAGGGGGGATATAGGCAAGGCTGCATCATTGTTTTTTTCTGATTTATTAGAACATTCTCATTTGGTTGATGATATTAGCTATGATAGTTATTGCAATATAATAACATCATTGATGCGTGATATTATAGTGCGCGTTCCATATGGGCAACATCCTAGGATTATGATTTTAGGTCAGATGGAAGCGCGTCTTATGAGTGCTGATACAATTATTCTAGGCGGTGTAAATGAAGGAAGCTGGCCAGCGGAAATAAAACATGATCCTTGGATGTCAAGACCGATGCGTCAAAAGTTTGGTTTGCCAGCAAGCGAGCAAATGATAGGTTTTGCTGCACATGATTTTGTTCAAAATTTTTGTTCAAATCGTGTGATTATAACAAGAAGTGAAAAATCAGGAGGAACGCCAACAATTCCTTCACGCTGGTTAGAAAGGCTAAATACTTTGCTAATGGCGTCTGGAAAGTCATTAAATGATTTATCGTTAAATCCTTATATATTATGGGCTAGAAGAATGGACTATGAGGATTTAAACTCTTATTCTCGTCCTTCGCCCTCCCCTCCTGTTATGATTCGACCAAAAGCGGTTTCTGTAACGAAAGTTGAAACATGGCTAAAAGATCCTTATTCAATTTATATGTATTATGTGTTGCGTCTTAAAAAATTAGATCCATTAAGGCAAGAAAATGATGCAGCATTAAAGGGTGACATGCTGCATAAAATACTTGATAAATTTATGCATAAATACCCTGATGATTTACCGAGTGATGCAGCAGAACAGTTATTATTTATTGCACAAGATGTGCTAGATCAAGATATTCAGGATAAAGAATTTGTAAATTATTGGTGGCCAAAACTTATCAGAATTGCTGACTGGTTTATTGATCACGAAAATAACTGGCGTAAAAGTGCTAAATTTATAGAAAGTGAGATTAAAGGAAGTGTAGATTTTAATATAGGGGATATAGTTTTTACTATCCATGGTGTCGCAGATAGAATTGATCGCTTTAATGATGGAAGCTATGCCATTATAGATTACAAGTCTGCGGGTAGCTTTACCAACAGCAAAATAAAAAAAGGTGAGCTACCACAATTACCTCTTGAGGCAATAATGCTATCAGAAGGAGGGTTTAATAAAGGCAGTAGTGATAATAATAAGAAAAAAATTTCCAGTGGTAATGTTTCAAATATAGGGTATTGGAAAATTACAGGAGCAAGAAAAGCTGGGGAGGTTATTTCTATTGATTCTGATATAGATAAGGTTATGGATATTGTTCGTAAGGGGTTAGAAAATCTTATAATTAGTTTTCAAAACGAAAATATGCCTTTTTATTGTATTCCTAATTCTAGTAATGTCCCACGTTTTAATGATTATGAGCATGTCGCGCGCATAAAAGAGTGGAGTGTTCTTGATGATGATATGCAAGAGGGAAGCGAATATGGCTAATAATATTTTTAATGCGGCGCTAAGAAATCTTGCTGAGGATAAAGATCTAGACCCTAATTTTAAACAACAAGAGGCCTCTAACCCTGAATATTGCGTTTGGGTTGGAGCTTCGGCAGGAACTGGGAAAACTAAGATATTAACAGATAGAGTCTTGCGATTACTTTTACCGCGCGAAAATGGCAGACCTGGCACTTTGCCTAATAGGATTTTGTGTCTTACATTTACCAAGGCTGCTGCTAATGAAATGGCAGTTAGGATAAACCAAACTCTTGGCTCTTGGGCTGTAATGGATATAGATAATGATGATAATAAAAAATCTTTAAGATTTATTTTATCAAATTTATTAGGCTATAGCCCGACTGAAAGACACTTAAGTGCAGCAAAACAATTATTTACAGATGTTATTGATTGTCCTGATGGTATTAAGATGATGACTATTCACTCTTTTTGTCAATCAGTTTTAGGTCGATTTCCTATAGAGGCAGGGCTCTCGCCTAATTTATCAGTTATAGAAGAATCTAAAGCAAATGAGTTGATGCAAAAGGCGCGATCCAAAGTTATTCAACTATCACAATCACTTGAAAATTCAGGTTCACCATTGGTTAGTGCTATTAACAATGTTGTTACAGAAATTGATGAAAAGTCATTCAATAATGTGATAAATAATATATCCAAAGAAAAGCACCAGTTTTCAACATTGTTATTGCAGTATGGCTCTATAGAAAATATATATGCTGCGCTTTGTGATTTATATAATATACCTCCAAATATAACCATTAAGCAGGTAATTGATGATTTTTGTTCTGAAAGTTTTAAATATGAAGAAGACTTGAAATATGTTGCTGGGATTATGCTGCAAGATAATGGGAAAAATGCACCAATATATGGGGATAAGATATTGCAGTGGTTAAACTATGATAATAATCAAAAGAGGGCTTATTATGATACATATAAAGGCGTATTTTTGACAACAAAGGAAGAAATAAGAAAAACTTCTTTGCCTCCGGCAAGTGTAAAAAAACAATATTCAGATTCAGAAAATATCTTAAATAAAGAAGCAAGGCGTATTTTAGAGCTGGAAGATACCATAAAATGTATAATTTCTGCGACTTTAACTCGTGATGTATTATTTATAGCTAGGGCAGTGATAGAGCAATATGATAACATAAAAAACCAAGAAGGCGTGCTTGATTTTGATGATCTTATAAATCACACAATGGCATTGTTAACTGGAAAATCTGTTGGCTTTAGTAATCTTAATGAGGCAGATCGTGAATATATAATGCCATGGGTTTTATATAAGCTTGATCAGGGCATTGACCATATTTTAGTTGATGAAGCTCAAGATACTAATCCAGAGCAATGGAAGATAATTGGAGCAATATCGGATGAATTTTTTTCAGGTTTAAGTGCGCGAGATGATGTTTTGCGTACTTCTTTTACAGTGGGCGACATTAAACAATCAATTTATGGATTTCAGCGTGCTGCTCCAGAAGAGTTCAAGCGTATGCAAGGTGTATTTAATGATAAGATAACCAATGCACAGCAGGAAAATAAAAATATAACACTTGATATTTCATTTCGTTCAACTAAAAGCATTCTTCACGTGGTGGATAGGGTATTTGCAAATTCTGTACTAAGAAAGGCTGTAGGAGAGGATAGCGTTAGCCATAAATCCTATCGCAAGGATCAGGAAGGAATTGTTGAGTTATGGCCTTTATTTGAACAAGAAAAGCATCAGCAAAGAGATTTTTGGGATATTCCCGAACTTGTTGACAGCGCTAAAAGTGGATCAGGTGAGCTGGCAGATTATATAGCTCAAAGGATTAGTAATGAAATAAAACAAAAAAATATGTTAAGCAGTCATAATCGGTTTGTTCGCCCTAGTGATTATATGATTTTAGTACGTAAACGCACAAGTTTTGTAGAGCAAATGATGCGCGCATTAAAGGCACAAAAAGTTCCAGTAAGCGGAGCAGATCGTATGATGCTAAAAGATCAGTTAGCCGTGCAGGATCTTATGTCCATGGCTCGTTTTTGCCTGCTTCCTGATGATGATCTAACATTGGCAGAAGTTCTTAAGTCACCGTTTATTGGTCTTGATGAGGACGAGTTGTTTGTATTGTCTTATAATCGTAAAGGTACATTATGGCAGGAAATATGTAACATTGATTATAAAAAGTTATCAGAAATATCAGGTAAATATAGGATATTAAATGATGATAAAATAGAAAAAATAAGAGATTATTTGGCGCGCATGATTGGTAGAGCTAATATTATGGGTGCGTATGAGTTTTTCTCTTTTATTCTGATGCAAGATTGTCCTGCTAGTGAAGTATCTGGTTTAAGAGCAATATGTAAGCGTCTTGGTGAAGATGCATTTGATCCAGTGGAAGAGCTTATGAACTCTGCTATGGAATTTGGGAATGAAAATATAGATAATTTACAGCTTTTTATTGATTATCATGATCATACAGATACACAGATAAAGCGTGAGCAAGAAAGTATATCAGATCAGGTGCGAATTATGACTGTGCATGGGGCTAAAGGGTTGCAAGCTCCTATTGTTATATTGCCTGATACTATTGAAGATAGAGAAGACAGGATTGATAGAATATTATGGCCTGATAAAACAAGTGCTCCTGTACCTTTATTTTCAATGCGCTTAGGTGATGATCCCAGTTTATATAAGGATTATTTAAATAAAATAAAGCAACAGAATAAACAAGAATCTTATAGGCTGCTTTATGTTGCAATGACAAGGGCAACTGATAGGCTTTATATTGCTGGTTATAGTAGAAGTAAAAAGCCTAAAGAAGATTCGTGGTACTTTGTAATTAAAAAGGCAATAGAAGGTGATTCTCAAACCAAGGAACTGGAAAACGGTATATTGCGCGTAAGTAACCCTCAAACAGATGAAGCAGATAAAAAGCAAGATGAAAAATATAGAACTGTAGAAAATCATAATTTGCCCAAATGGATATTTGAAAATACAGACGAAGAACCAAACCCGCCTCAGCCATTAGTACCTTCAAAGTTATCACAAGAAGAAGTTAATGATATTGTTATTTCTCCGCTTCAATCAATGGATAATAAGCGTTTTTTACGTGGTAATATTACCCATAAATTACTTGAATTTTTGCCCAAAATAGAAAAAATTAATCGCTATAATGCTGCGCTTGCTTTTGTGCGAAAAAATGCTGTGGATCTTTCAAATGATATTCAAAAAAGCATTATATCAGAATCTTTGGCGATATTGGATAACCCCGATTATGCCCCATTTTTTAGGGAAAATTCTATGGCCGAAGTTCCAATTACAGGGCTTATGCCAGATAAGCGTATCATTAGCGGGCAAATAGATCGTCTTGTAGTAGATGATAAAGATATTTGGATACTAGATTACAAGACCAACCGCCCGCCACCAGATGATATAAGCGATGTTCCTGATATTTATAAAAATCAATTAAGAGCATATAGTGATGCAATTAAAGAAATATACCCTGATCGTAACATACATTGTGGACTTTTATGGACAGATGGTCCTAATTTGATGTTAGTTGATATCTAATATATTCTAATTATACTAAATATTTTGATTAATCCAATTAGATAGCTGTGCCTTAGGGAGGCCACCAACCCTTGTATCAACAACCTTGCCATCTTTGAATATCATCAATGTAGGAACTCCGCGTACTCCATATTTTGTGGGAGCTTCAGGTGCTTCTTCTATATCTATTTTAACTACTTTTACCTTGTCGCCAATTTCGCTTGCTAGTTCTTCAATAACTGGCATTAAAGATTTACATGGACCGCACCATTGTGCCCAGAAATCCACTAAAACCGGGGTGTCTGAATTTATAACTTCATTTTCGAAATTATTATCATCAACGGCAAGTATGGACATGGTGCGTTTCCTTATTTATTTTAAATCAGTTATAGTTAAATATGGATAACATAAGCGATTCGTCAAGGGTTTATAAGATAAATCTAAACTGTTCTCTACAGGGATGTGCGTTTTACTTGGTTTTTTTTATCAAGTAAAAGCACTGTAGGTTTAAAAGATTTTGCTTTTTCATCGCTCATTTGTGCATAGGCGCATATTATTACCAGATCACCTGTTTTTATTAAATGGGCTGCTGCTCCGTTAATTCCTATAATACCGCTGCCACGTTCTCCTTCAATAACATAGGTACTAAGGCGGTTGCCGTTTGTAATGTCTAAGACATCAACTTTTTCATGTAGTAATAAACCTGCAGCTTCCATCAAATTTTTATCAATGGTGATAGAACCCTCATAATCAAGATCGGCTTGTGTTACCGTTGCGCGGTGTAACTTGCATTTAAGCATTGTCAAAAACATGGCTTTACTTCCTGACTTTATCCGTGTGTAATTCTAGCGTTATTAGTACCAATTTACAAAAAAATCAAAGGAAATTTGCTATGGCTGAATATGATGATGATAACATATTTGCAAAAATATTAAGGGGAGAGATTCCTTGCGAGAAGGTTTATGAAGATGATTATGTGCTTGCCTTTAATGATATTGATCCAAAAGCACCAATTCATATTTTGGTAATTCCAAAGGGTAAATATATATCTATTGTTGATTTTGGTGAAAATGCATCTGCGTTAGAGATCAAAGGATTTTTTGTGGCTGTATCTAAAATTGCAAAGGAAAAGGGAATTGATGAACAGGGGTTTCGCTCTATTGCCAATGCAGGAATAAATGGTGGTCAGGAAGTGCCACATTTCCATTTGCATTTACTGGGTGGAAAACGCATAGGGGCAATGGTTTCTAATTAACCTAGATTGGTTGGAAATATTATAATATTATCTGCATCATGACCTATAATGTTGCATTGCATGGGCTTTGATTTTTTTTGCTTGGTAATGTGCTCCATAACTTGGTCAATTATCATTAACTGACATTGTAATTGCAGGTCAAATATATCAAGTATTTTTGCGATATGTGGGGCAGTAATTTCAAAGGAAAGTTTGCAAAGTGATATAAGATCTATAAATCCGTCCAAATCTTCGGCAATGTCATTTATCATTTGTATTTGTGTTTCTTCCCATAGCTCGGGGTTTTCTTGTGCTAGATCATCACGGGCAGAGTAGCGCTCAATTATGCGTTCACACTCCATGTTCAAAAAGCTAAGATCGTCTTGTCCTATTTTTTTATGGGTAGTAATCTCTTTAATTACAAAAGCAGAACATAAAAGAGCGGTTTCAGGCTGATAATTTCCTATCATCTCATGCAGTGCGTAATTAGTTTCCCTTGAAGGCTCTTGGCCGGTTGAGAGCAAGTCACGCACAATCATTGGAATATAAATTTTATTTTTAAGAAGTGCTAGTTGCTGGTTACTTTGTACCATTTTCTTAATTCCTATTTTTAATTACTTTTGATTACTTAATATACTTGTGTATTGAATAACTGTATTAAAGGGATAATCTAAACAAAGAGTTAACAAGGTAATTTTTTGTATTTTTCTTTTTATTATATG
>JALTAZ010000051.1 GCA_027075555.1 Micavibrio sp. | reverse complement strand
TTACGCAACATATTTGCAATATCTTTTAGATCTTTTATACGTGGCACAACGTAAAAGCTCTGTCCTCCACGATAATGTTCACGCAACAATGCATCGCGAATAACAACTGTATCAACTGGCATTACAAAAGTTCGTATAGCCAAGCGATCAACAGGCGGGGTTGTAATCAGGCTCATTTCCTTAACGCCAGCAAGCGACATCTGTAAGGTGCGTGGTATAGGTGTTGCCGTTAGAGTAAGTACATGAACAGTACTTTTAACCTCTTTTAATCTCTCTTTTTGCTTAACACCAAAACGCTGCTCTTCATCAATAATTAAAAGCCCTAAGTTATTAAATTTAAGCGACTTGGAAAATAAAGCATGAGTTCCAATTACAATTTGCACTGCTCCATCTGCCATTGCCTCCTTTGTACGCTTGGCATCTTTTGCATTAACCATTCGTGATAACTGTTCTATTTTAATTCCTGTACCCTCAAAGCGTTTTTGAAAATTATAATAATGTTGACGAGCTAATAATGTTGTTGGAACTACTATTGCCACTTGCACACCAGACATAGCCGCAACATACGCCGCACGTAATGCAACTTCTGTCTTGCCAAAACCAACATCACCACAAATAAGATGATCCATAGGGTAGCTACCTGCCATATTATCAATAACAGAATTTATAGCGTGCGCCTGATCTTCAGTTTCAGTGTAAGGAAAACGTGCAGCAAATTCATCATACAAAGATTCACTAATAGCTAAAGGCTCTACCTTCTTTAACTGTCTAGCCGCAGCAATACCTAGTAATTTATCTGCTATTTCCATTAAATTCTTCTTAGCACGTGCTTTTCTTGCCTGCCAGCTTGCACCTCCAAGTTTATCAAGTTGAGTTGCACCCTCATCTGATCCAAAGCGCGATAACACATCAAGATTAACTACTGGAACATATAATTTATCACCGCCTGAATATTCAATTTTCAAGCAATCATTAATAACGCCTGCGGTCTTTATAGTTTCAAGCTCAACAAAACGCCCAATACCATGCTCTACATGAACAACAAGATCACCTTCAGAAAGAGCTGAAACTTCGGTAAGAAAATTATCAGCCTTTCTACTTTTTCTAACTTTACGTGCTAGTCGATCACCCAATATATCCTGCTCAGTAATTATAACTAGATCAGAAGACCTATATCCATGGTCTAATTGCGCTATATGAATGGCTTTTTGGTAAGGTTTTAATTTTTTTAAATCTTTATACTCTTTTAATTCTACAAAATCTTTGATACCTGAATTTTCCATCAATGTCATAAGACGGGATTTTGCCCCCTCGCTATATGTTATAATAAGTATCTTTTGACTATGTTGCTGACATTGTGCAATATATTTTTTTAGCTCTGCAAAAACATCGCCACTAGGCATAGCCCTTACATCAGAAAAATCTCTTCCTTTACGGGCTTTCATATCAATAAAATTATTGCCTTCTGGTGCACCAAATGGGTTCAGAACCCTTCCCCCTGCAATATATCTATTCCATTCACATTGCATAATGTATAATTTTTCAGGCTCTATTGGATTATAGACCGACCCAGAAAATGCTGCATTGTTTTTTAAGCTAGATTCTTTAAGAGTTTTCCTTGCTTCATAAAAGTCAATAATTTGCTCTATTCTTTTTTTATAAGCATCTAATGCATGATGATCAAAACTGATGCTATAATTAGGTATATATTCAAATAAACTATCCATTTTATTATAAAAAAGTGGCAACCAATGCTCTATGCCATTATACCGTCTTCCTTGAGTTACCGCTTCATATAACGGGTCATTTTTTTGCACAACGCCAAATGCCTCTCTATAATTAGAGCGAAAACAAGCAATAGATTCCTCACTCATAAAAAATTCAGTTGCTGGCTGAAGTGAAAAAATATCTATTTTTTTACCAGTTCGTTGCGTTAATGGATCAAAAAACTTGATAGATTCGATTTCATCTCCAAATAAATCGATTCTAAGTGGATTTTCATACCCAGATGGAAAAATGTCTATGATTCCACCACGTACAGCATAATCACCAGTTTCTCTAACTGTCTCATTCCTAATGTAGCCATTTTGCTCTAAAAATAAATTTAGCTTGTCAATATCAATTATACTACCCGACTTAGCCACAAAACAGCTTTGTTTCAATACATTACGAGGCATAACCCTTTGTAATGCTGCATTAACACTAGTTAGTAAAATTCTAGGATAACGTTTAGATTCACGCTCCCACTGTGTAAGTTTATTTAGACATGAAATACGCCTAGCAACAATATCACCATGTGGCGAAACACGATCATATGGCAAACAATCCCACGCAGGAAAAGTTAAAACCTTTGCATCAGGTGCAAAAAATTCTAGCAGTCCTTTTAGTGTATCAATACGTGAATCATCAAGAGCAACATGAACTATAACACGATCATCCGCCATTACATCACGCGCATTTCTAGCAATTACTCGGGCATCTTCTCCCTCAGGGACGCCATAAATAATATCAAGTTTTATATTGTCTTTTTGTTGATTATCATCTTCTAGAGCTGTAATGTGCACAAAATTACCCTTTTAAAAAGTTAATAGTTGTTTGCTATTTATTAGCTTTTTATATATAGGTTTTTGTCTATTTCAAGAGGCGTTAGATATTATGAGTGCACAAATGAAGCTTAAAGACAACCAAGAAACAATTGCAAATAAGAATTTGCTAAAAAAAGCCGTTCACGAAAACAAAGCTATAACCAAGCGTGGCTTTCAAGAGCGCATGTTCACAGCAGTATTTAGTGGCTTTGTTTACCCTCAAATATGGGAAGATCCAGAAGTTGATATTCCTGCAATGGAAATAGATAATACGACTCACATAATGACTATATGTTCTGGTGGGTGTAATATGATGAACTATCTAACCGAATCCCCTGCATCTGTTACCGCAGTGGATCTTAACCCTGCCCATGTTGCGTTAGGTCGCCTTAAAATAGCTGCACTTAAACACCTACCAGATTATGAAAGTTTCTTCCTGTTTTTTGGTTGTGCTGATGATCCTAGAAATATTGAAAATTATGATAAATATATAGCTCCAAACCTAGATAAGTTTTCTAGAAATTATTGGGAGAAAAAAGTTGTACCTCATGGTAGGCGCATAAATATGTTTAAAAAGAACATATACAAATTTGGACTGCTTGGTAAATTTATAGGAACGGTTCACCGCATAGCAAAGCTTTATGGTAAAGATCCACGCGATATATTAAAAGCCCAAAACATGGACGAACAACGGGTCATTTTTGATAAAACCTTGGCACCGTTATTTGATAAGAAGTTTGTTAAAATGCTATGTAACAAACCAGAATCTCTTTATGGACTTGGGATTCCTCCCGCTCAGTTTGATGATTTAAGCGAATCTGCAAAGGGAGATATGGCAAAATTATTAAAGTCGCGTTTAGAGCGCATGGCATGTCAATTTCCTATCCGGGATAATTACTTTGCATGGCAAGCATTTAATCGTGGTTATGACTGTAAACATAGAATAGCTGTACCAAGGTATCTTAGAGAAGAAAATTACGAAATTTTAAGAGCTAATATAGAAAGAGCAAAAGTGGTTCACTCTACAATAACTGAATATTTAGATGGACAAGGTCCAAACAGTGTTGATTGTTATGTTTTTCTTGATGCTCAAGATTGGATGAATGATAATCAACTCAATGAGCTTTGGAGCGCTGTTTTACGCTCTGCTAATGATAGAGCGCGCGTCATTTTTCGCACTGCTGGTGAAGAAAGTCCGCTAACTAAAGGGCTTACAGAAGAAAATCTATCACCTTGGGAATATGACCCAAGCCTAGTTGCCCCCCGTAATGAACAGGATCGCTCTTCTATATATGGCGGATTTCATACCTATATACTTAAAGCGTTATAAGAGGAAATAGATAGTGAGTATTAAAACCATGCAACAACCAAGCGAATTTCAAACAAAGACTAACATGGACAACATGTATCGCTGGACCCGCCATATTTATGACCTAACACGTAAATATTATCT
>JALTAZ010000050.1 GCA_027075555.1 Micavibrio sp. | reverse complement strand
AAATTCACCAATGCACATGAAAAATGGTACGGTGGGCAGGTTACTAGCAGGCATAGAATACCGCCTTGAAGATGTTCCCGGTGTTGATGATGGCGGGCGCTTATTCGTTAAGGGCGATAATGTTATGCTTGGCTATTATAAAGATGATAAGCCAGAGGTCTTGCAGCCCCTAGAAGATGGTTGGTATGATACAGGCGACATTGTAAATATTGATGATGAAGGTTATGTAAAGATTTTAGGGCGCGCCAAGCGTTTTGCTAAAATAGCAGGAGAGATGGTATCACTTACCAGCGTAGAAACATTGGTAAATACAGTTTACCCTGATCATGAACATGCGGTTGTTACTATTCCTGATGCAAGAAAGGGAGAGAAACTCATACTTGTAACCACAAATGATAAGGCTGATAAATCAGAATTTTCTGCTTATGCATCAAAGAACGGCTTATCAGAGCTATCAGTGCCTAGAACTATTTTTCCGATTGATAAAATTCCAGTTCTAGGCAGTGGTAAAACTGATTACACCAAAGTAATGGATTATGTTCTAGAAAAAACGGGAAAGAAAAAAGCTACTTGATCAAATATATTATCAGTATTTAGAAAGCTAGCATTTTTTCCCACGGCTTGCTTTTTCTGTATGCCCCGAAGTACCAAAGCGGTTTTCCAGAACTTTGAAAACTTCTGAAGGTGGAATATTATGATATGCAAGCATTACCATTAGGTGAAATAACAAATCAGCAGATTCTTCACGTATATTTTTTTGTAAGCTTTTATCATTGGGGTTTTTATCAAGAGCTATGGCTTCATCGATTACCTCTTGTGCTTCTTCCAAAATTTTCTCAGCTATTTTAGGGCTTTTACCCTTGTAAAGACTTGCAACATAGGACTTTTTTGCATCAATATTTTTACGGGTAAGCAGAACTTTATATAATGCATTTAATATATGATCTTGTTCTTTGCTCATCGCACTGGAATCCCCGCCTTTTTCATTGCTTGTTTGGCTTGTCTAATTGTATATTCCCCAAAGTGGAAAATAGAGGCGGCAAGCACCGCGCTGGCATGTCCTTTTTTAATGCCATCTATTAAATGTGATAAATTACCAACACCACCACTTGCAATGACTGGAATTGAAACTGCATCACTTACTGCGCGGGTTAGCTCTAAATTAAATCCTTGCTTTGTCCCATCTCTATCCATTGATGTTAGTAATATTTCACCTGCTCCGAACTGTGCCATTTTTGTTGCCCATTCAACCGCATCAATGCCAGTGCCTTTGCGTCCGCCATGTGTGAAAATCTCCCAACCTTTGCTTCCATCTTCTTTGGCTTTTGCATCAATGGCAACCACTATACATTGAGACCCGCATTTATCCGATGCTTCCTTAACAAAATCAGGGTTTTTTACTGCGGCGGAGTTAATAGAAACTTTATCTGCGCCTGCGTTAAGAAGGTTTCGGATATGAGATATTTCAGATATTCCACCGCCAACGGTAAGGGGGATAAATACCTCATCAGCAACGCGCTTAACTGTATGGATAATAGTATCACGCTTTTCGTGGGTTGCAGTTATATCAAGAAAGCAAAGCTCATCAGCGCCTTGATCGTTATAGATTTTTGCTTGCTCTACTGGATCACCTGCATCAATAATATCGACAAAATTAACGCCTTTAACTACGCGACCGTTATCGATATCAAGGCAAGGAATTATTCTAGTTTTAAGCATTATATTTAATCCTGAACGATCTTATTGCCTTTGCCTGCGTAATAAAGCACTATATAACCTAAAATTCCAGATGAGAAAGAGCCGATAATTATGCCTATGCGTTCATCAAAAAGGCCGCCTACTATTTCCTCTTCAAAAGCTAAGGAGCCTATAAATAAACTCATAGTAAAGCCAATACCGCATAATGCAGCAACACCATAAAGATGGGTCCATGATGCGCCACTAGGAAGTTGTGCTAGACCTAATTTTATACCTAGCCAACAAAACGCAAATACTCCAAGCTGCTTGCCTATGAAAAGCCCTGCTGCAATACCAAGAGGAACGCTGTGTGTTATTTGCTCTATCCCAACACCAGAGAAGTTAACGCCTGCATTACAAAATGCAAATACTGGCAATATGAAGAAGGCAACTACATAATGCAGGTCATGCTCCATCATTTTAAGTGGCGATCTATCGGGGTGATCTTTATCATTCATTGGAATAAAAAAGGCTAAAATAATTCCCCCAAGAGTGGCATGAACACCAGATTTTAATAAGGCAACCCACATAATAAGACCTAATAAAATATATAGGCTTTTTTGGGTCGAGCCACTGCGATTTAGGAGAAATAAAACCACACAGCAAAGCACCGCAATAGCTATAGCAGTAAGTGAAAGTTTACTGGTATAAAATAGTGCAATGATAATGATTGCGCCAATATCATCAAATATAGCAATAGAGGTAAGTAGTATTTTAAGCGATATTGGAATGCGGCTACCTAGTAATGCCAAAACCCCAAGTGCAAAGGCAATATCAGTTGCCGCAGGTATTGCCCAACCGTGAAGGGCAACTGGATCACTATAATTTAGACTGGTATATATAAGGGCGGGTATAACCATTCCCCCCAAAGCGCCAAGAGCAGGAAGGGCAATTTTCTTTATATTTGATAGCTCACCTTCCATAAATTCTCGTTTAAGCTCTAGCCCAACTAAAAAGAAGAAAATTGCCATTAAGCCATCATTGACCCAAAGCAAAAGCGGTTTATCAATTTTAAAATCGCCTGCTTTTACTGAAATTGGCAAATCCAAAAGCGATTGATATAAGCCTTCCATAGGGGAGTTAGCAATTATTAGAGCGATTATTGCAGTCAGACACAATAATAATCCGCCAAGAACTTCCTTACTTAGAAAACTTATAATGTCATTTTGATCTTCTGGTGTGCTCATTATTATCTTATTTCTATCTGGTTTGTGAAAGGAGAAGAAGTAAGGCTATACTTAATCAGGCATTCTACATTATAATAATAATATATAAATGAAAATGATTAAATATGCTTTGATTGAAGATGATCTGTCACCACCTTTAGTGCGTCATCAGATTTTATGGTTTTATCGTAAAGAGCTTTGCCAACTATTACGCCTTTTACTCCATATTCATGGGCATCGCGTACTAATTTTATATCATCAATAGAGCCTACACCGCCACTTGCTATTACAGGAATAGAGGTTGATTGTGCAAGGGATATGGTGGATATTATATTGACACCTTCACCTGTGCCATCGCGATCTATATCAGTATATATTATGGTAGATACGCCAGCATCTTCAAACATTTTGGCAAGTTCTGTTGCCTCAATGTTGGATTCTTCTACCCAGCCTTTAACTGCTACTTTACCGGCTCTAGCATCAATGCCAACAGCGATTTGATCTGGAAATAAATTACAGGCTTCTTTGACTAATTCGGGGTTATTAACTGCTGCTGTGCCGAGAATAACGCGGTTTATACCTTCTTCAAGCCATTTTTCAATCATACTTAGGTTACGTATACCCCCGCCTAACTGTACTGGAATATCAACTGTTTTAATGATAGAGCGAATAGCATTGTGATTTGCAGGCATACCACCTATTGCACCATCTAAATCAACCACATGAATCCATGAAAACCCAGCCCGAGCCCAGTCCAGCGCTTGTGCAGCAGGATCATCGTTATATATGGTATCTTTATTCATATCACCCTTATATAGCCTAACGCATTTACCATTTTTTAGGTCTATAGCGGGGTAAATAATCATGGATATGTGTCCTTAGTATAATCTCATAATGCTTTAATCTATAGCCATGTATAATCTTTTACCAAAAAGTGTTCAATGGTTTTTAAGTTTTTAAAAAAGCCCGCGATTTTAATCACTTTAGGGTTTAACGTGAAATAATCCCCGGGCGTAAGCCCGTGGTATGTAGCGCTTCCAGTGTCTTCGTGTTATTCCTATGCAATGAAGTATAAGAAGCAAACACATTGTATTTATCGCTGTGATTATCATCTTGTTATGACGACCAAATACCGCCGTAAGATATTTAATAG
>JALTAZ010000049.1 GCA_027075555.1 Micavibrio sp. | reverse complement strand
TTAATCCATTTAAATATTTGATAGCTCCGCGCGTTATCGCGGCTACTTTGACCTTACCTATTCTTGTGCTTATTGGCGATGTAATAGGAGTTTTTGGCGGTTATGTCGTTTCTATATATTCTTTGGGTTTTTCTCCCGCTAGTTATTTAAGTCAAACTTGGGATACTGTAACTGATATTGATATTATATCAGGCCTATGGAAGGCAGGGGCATTTGGGTTTATTGTTTCAATAATGGGCTGTTATCATGGATTTAATTCCGCGCGCGGGGCGCAAGGTGTTGGCGCTGCAACCACTAATGCGGTTGTATCATCATCTATATTGATATTGATATTTAACTATTTGATAACGCAGATATTTTTCTCATGAGTAAAAAAACTGATAAAAAAAGTGATGAAGATAAACAAAAGATAATCTTGAAAAAGGTTTATAAATCTTTTGGTAATAATCATGTTTTAAATGGTCTGGATCTTAGTGTCCCCGCTGGCAAGTCTTTGGTTGTTATTGGAGGTTCGGGGACTGGAAAATCAGTTCTTTTAAAATGTGTTTTGGGGCTGCTTACTCCAGATTCTGGTTCTATCCTTATTGATAATGATGAAAGTACTGGCGTTGATCAAAAGGTACGAACAGAGTTTATGAAAAAATTTGGAATGTTGTTTCAGGGGGGTGCTTTATTTGATTCCCTTAAGATTTGGGAAAATATAGCTTTTGGTTTAATACATGGGCAGGGCATGGATAAGAAACAAGCCAAAGAAATCGCCATTGATAAGATTAGAGCCGTTGGCTTAAGGCCAGAAGTTGCAGATTTATATCCCGCGGAAATATCAGGAGGTATGCAAAAACGCGTAGGATTAGCCAGAGCAGTAGCCTCAAAGCCAGAGATTATCTTTTTTGATGAGCCTACAACTGGACTAGATCCGATTATGGCAGATGTTATAAATGATTTGATAGTAGAGCAGGTTAAGGGGCTTGGTGCGACGGCTTTATCTATTACTCATGATATGGCAAGTGCACGCAAAATTGCAGATTATGTTGCTATGATTTATGAAGGGAAAATTATTTGGAAAGGTAAAGTAGCGGATTTAGATCATTCAGGTAATGAATATGTAGATCAGTTTATAAATGGCAGAGCATATGGACCAATCACTCGCCGAGTTGCTTAAGTTTTATATAGTTCTTGAATTATCATTTTGCTAGTATGTGCTTACTTGTATTAATTTTTAATCTTGTGTTAGATCATTTGCTTTTTGGGTGTATTTTTATATGCATGTCTGGAATATGTAATGAAATATATAATACGTAGTTTTTTATGGCTTTTTTCACTAGGTTTTCTGGGAGCAATTTTTTCTGTAATAGGATTTATTGCTTTGCTTAGTTATTACAGTAAGGATTTGCCTGATTATAACCAGCTACGTAATTATGAACCACCAATAGTAACGCGCCTTTATGCGGGTAATGGTCATTTATTGGCTGAGTTTGCTCAGGAAAAGCGGGTTTTTGTGCCAATAGAATTTATTCCAGATCTTATTAAAAATGCTTTTATAGCCGCAGAAGATCAAAATTTTTATAAGCATAGCGGAGTTGATATGAAAGCTGTTGCTAGGGCTTTGATTAAGAATATAGTTAACAAAGTTCAAGGCAATAATAAAAGACCTGAGGGCGCTTCGACAATAACTCAACAAGTTGCAAAAAATTTCTTCTTTTCTAGTGAAGTTTCTTATATTCGCAAATTAAAAGAAGCAATATTGGCATATCGTATGAATAAAACCCTAGGTAAAGATCGTATTTTAGAGCTTTATCTTAATCAAATTTATCTTGGTGGAGGTGCTCATGGCGTTGGTGCGGCGGCACTTTATTATTTTAATAAATCTTTAGATGAGCTTAATATCGCCGAAGCTGCTTATTTGGCGGCATTACCAAAAGCTCCCAATAATTATCACCCTGTGAAAAACCATGATGCTGCGTTTATTCGTAGAAACTGGGTAATTTCTCGTTTAGAAAAAGAGGGATATATTACTAAGTCTGAAGCTGAAATGGCGGTTGCTGTTCCTTTGACTATGAATAGAGATAAAAGCGTTTATGTTAATGCTCCCTATTTTGCAGAAGAAGTACGCCGTGAATTATCTTCTAAATATGGGGAAGATAGCCTTTATAAAGGCGGGTTGGTAGTTAAAACATCGGTTGATCCTAAATTACAAAAAATTGCGGAAAGCTCGTTGCGTAGTGGTCTTATGGCCTATGATATGCGTCATGGTTGGCGCGGGGCGCTGGCTAGTCTTGATAATCTTGATGATTGGAACAAAAAACTTACAGAAATTAAAAAACCCGAAGGTATGCTAAAAAATTGGGAATTAGCCACGGTTTTAGAGGTAACAAAAGACATAGCTAAGATAGGGTTTATCGAACAAAATCAGGGTAGAATATTGTTAAGTGATACCAAATGGGCAAGGAAATACCTTAATGAAGGTTATGCACTAGGAGAAGTTATAAAATCATTAGATCAAGTCGTAAAGGTTGGTGATATTATAATGGTTGAAAAAAAGTCAGATAATGAAAATACAAATAATAAAAATAATGATAAAGAAAACAATGGTGGGGCTGACATATTTCTTCTACGTCAAATCCCTCTAATACAAGGGGCTATAATTGCTTTAGACCCTCATACAGGGCGCGTTTTGGCTATGCAAGGGGGGTGGAGTTATCGTTATGGTAGTAGTGAGTTTAATCGCGCGACTCAGGCATCTAGGCAGCCAGGATCAGCTTTTAAACCATTTGTTTATTTAGCGGCTTTAGATAAGGGGTTTACGCCCGCTACATTAGTTTTAGATGCTCCATTTGTTTTAGAGGACGAAATAGCAGGAACTTGGAAGCCTACTAATTATTCTAATATTTTTTATGGTCCAACAACGCTACGCGTAGGGATTGAAAAGTCTAGAAATCTTATGACGGTAAGATTGGCAGATTTTCTTGGAATGGATTTAATAGCAAAATATTCTAATCATTTTGGTATTACAGATAATATGCCACCATTGCTTGCTAACTCTCTTGGCTCTGCGGAGACTACCTTGTTAAGATTAACTGCTGCTTATGGTATGATTGTAAATGGTGGTAAAAAACTATCACCAACCTTTATTGATCGTATTCAAGATCGCTATGGCAAGACAATTTTCAAATATGATAAACGAAATTGTCAAAATTGTGGTCCGATGGTTAAATGGGAAGATCAGCCCGTTCCCGAGATTTTAGATAATAGAGAACAAATTGCAGATCCAAAAACAACATATCAAATGGTTTCTATTATGGAAGGTGTTGTGCAAAGGGGAACAGGGGTTCGCCTTCGTTCTTTAGGCCGTCCTATGGCCGGTAAAACAGGTACAACTAATGATTCGCGTGATGCTTGGTTTATGGGATTTACTCCTGATTTGGTTGTAGGAGTATTTACCGGATTTGATAATCCAAGATCGTTGGGGAAAAAGGAAACGGGATCATCTGTGGCTATACCCATATTTAAACAATTTATGAAAGAGGCATTAGATGGCAGGCCTGCTACACCATTTAGGAAACCTGAAGGAATTAGAAACATTAGAATAAATGCAAAAACAGGAGCTAGAGCTCGCCCAGGGGATCAAAAAGTTATTTGGGAATCATTTGTCGCAGGAACCGAGCCCACAGATGATATGTATATCCTTGATGAAAGTGGTATATCAATAATGTCTGATTATGGCTATGAATCCTATGATTCTGATTATAATAGTGCTAGATCAAGTGGAGGTGGTCATCATTCAAATGATATTTCTCCTCAATCACTATCATCTGATATAAGTACAGGAAGTGGTCTATATTAAGGGTTTTTTTATTATGGGTTGGGCTCTTTATATAGTTGAGTGCATAGATGAAACTTATTACACTGGAATTACTAATGATATTGATCGCCGTATAGCGCAGCACAATTCAGGAGCAGGGGCAAAATATACAAAAGGCCGCGCTCCCGTTAGGTTGATTTATACTGAATATTTTAAAAATAGGTCAGAAGCATCAAAAAGAGAATTACAGGTAAAATCTCTTTCAAAGGATC
>JALTAZ010000048.1 GCA_027075555.1 Micavibrio sp. | reverse complement strand
TCAAAAAGAGAATTACAGGTAAAATCTCTTTCAAAGGATCGTAAAACAGATTTGATTAAATCTATATCATAATTTTACACATGACCATGAGACTATATGACTCTTAATTTGAGTAATCATATACTATTCATTTTTTGTCTTTGTCTTAGGGTTTGTTAAGGAATTAATTCTATCCAATATTTCTTCGTGCATTTTTTCTGCGATTTTACTGATAAATATAAATTCATTTTCTTCCGCATTAACTTTATAACGTTTTGAGTTAACATAGTAAAATGTAACCAGATCATCATATGCTTGTATTAAATCTTCTTCTTTGGAAAAAAAATCAACATATTTAATAAGTTGATCTTGGCTCATTTCTTTCCATTCTTTAATAAAAGTTTGTTGTAGCTCATTATTTTTATTTGTTATCTCAGAGTTAATTTTTACCTCATATTTTTCAAATATATCTATGATATTAGCTGCTTTTTGCCTTAAAGACGGGGCAATAGTTTTTTTAAATATTTTATAATTTTCTCTAGTATATTCTAAAGTTTCATAATTGTAAGGGCTTTGAAAATTATATAAAACCTTTCGTGCTTTTTTATAATCTTTGACCTTTTTTTGTAGCTCATCTTTGAAGTCATTTATATATTTATCAAATAAGTTTTGTAATTCTTGCCTTTTCTTTGCTTCTTTTTCTTCACGCTCTTTTTTTAGCTTTATTTCAAGCTCAATTTGTGCGTTCTTCCTTTGTTCCAATTCAATATGATTTTTGTAATGGTAACGAATATAATAGCCGCCAGCCACTAGAACTAGCATTACTGCAATTACTGCATAAGTCATATAAGATGTTATGTAGGTGCTTGTTTTTATTTTTGGTTTTGAGGGCATAACTGATATAACTATTCTTTGATAGTAGTAACATCAACGCCCGCCGGAGCGCGTTCTTTTAGAAATTTTTTCTGCTCATAAGTTATTCTGCGTAATTTATCTATAGTCTTTCCAAAAAATTTATAGCCTGCGAATTTATAGAACTTAACTCGTTGCTCATTAGTGTCATAATAATAGCTACCGCCTTGTTTAATAATAAAGGCAACTAGTCCACGATATGTTTTAAGAAAAGCGTGTTGCATTTTTAAATATTGTTTTGCTTCTTTTCTAAACTGTTCAATCTTTTCAGGCCATAACTTGTCAAGTATTTCATAGTCTACAGAACGAATACCCTCTCTTATCTCTTTATATTTTTCATTAGCATTTTTAATGTCTTCATCTATATTTTTAGAGTTCTGCTTTAGATTAGTCATAGCATCGGTCAGTATGCCTTTAAATTCTTTAGAATAACGGGTGATTTGAAACCTATGAGGCTCAATAAGAGTATATAGCTGCTTTTGGTAGTTAAAATCTGTAAGAGCATAATTCCATAGCGATACATATAGCTCATTATATAAAGTATCAAGTTTTTCGGCTTCTTTTGTGCTTGCTACTTGTGTAGAAAAAACCTTTGGAATAGGGCGCGCTGCTTTATCTTCTCTTTTTTTCTCTTTATTTGTGTATATACCTTTATATTGTGCATAGGCAATAGAAGGCATAGTCAATGCGATTAAACAAAATATTGAAAATCCAACAATTATATATCTAAAATTCTTACTCATAGCGTCATTGTGTCATGTTGTTGTATTAGTTGCAACTTTATCGTATCAATAGTCTCCAGTTATGCTTATATTTATGCTATATCAGCAACATAAAGTAAAGTTTCTAATCGTGAAAGCGCCTATAATAAAACCGCCAAAGGAATTTATATACAATCCGCCAAAAGTTCCAATTGATATAATATATCAAGATAGTTATATAATTGTTTTGAATAAGCCCAGTGGATTACTAAGTGTACCTGGCAGAAAAAAAGAACATGCAGATAGTCTTGAAACACGGGTTAAGGCAGAATATCCAGAGGCTAGAATAATTCATCGCCTTGATGAGCCAACTTCTGGTTTGTTGGTTATGGCTTTAAACAAGGATGCTCACCGCAATATCAGCATGCAGTTTGAACAAAGAAAGACAAAAAAAAAATATATTGCCAGAGTATGGGGAATTATTGATAATGACAAGGGTAGTATTGATTTGCCTCTAATTTGTGATTGGACGAATAGGCCGTTGCAAATAGTAGATCATGAGCATGGCAAATCTTCACAAACCAGTTGGGAAGTAATAGAGCGCGAAGATGAAGTTTTTGCTACTAGAGTTGCTCTTTATCCTATAACTGGTCGCTCTCATCAGCTTCGTGTCCATATGATGGAATTAGGACACCCAATTTTAGGCGATGAGTTTTATGCGCATAGTAAGGCTTTTAATGCTGCTCCAAGGTTACAGCTTCATGCTCATAAACTTATGATTTATCACCCCGAAGGTGGGAGGGAAATATGGTTTGAATCTTCATGTCCCTTTTAGGCTATAGGCCTAATATCTTTCTGGTCTACCTAGCCAACCGGTTTTTACCCACCAATCGGGATTTTCATCTAATATGGTAATTTTTGCTTTATTGGCTTGCTCTATGGTTTCAAAAAGAGCAAAACAACTTGCTCCTGAACCGCTCATACGTGCAAGCAAACAAGATTCTTGTGCTTCCATGGCATTTATAATATTCCTAATTTCTGGAATTAATCGAGCGGCAGGTTGGTATAAATCATTCTTTGTTTTTTTAAGAAAATACACATAGTCAAAAACAGATTCAAAATATTTAGGAATAGAAATTTTTTCTTTTAAAATGCCATTGTGATGTAAAAAAATATCTTGTGTGTTGCAGGTAATAAGGGGGTTTATAATTAGGATTGGTATTTCTTTTATATATGGTGCTGGAATAATTATTTCTCCTATTCCTTCTACCAAGGAGGTTTGGCAGTTAAAGCAAACAGGAACATCGGCTCCAAGTTTGCTCATTAGTGGCAGCAGATATTTTTCATCGCTTTTTATACCCCAAAATTGCTGTAACCCCCATATTGTTGCCGCTGCGTCGGAAGATCCTCCGCCAAGACCTGCGGCTAAGGGTAGGTTTTTATTTAGTGTAATTTTTAAATTTAAGCTTTTGTTACTTAACTGTGATAGAGATCTTGCTGCTTTAACAACTAAATTAGAACAATCAAGATGTGAGCTTTGTTCATTATCTAAAAAACTATTAGAAAAATCACCTGTGATATGAAATGAAAAGCTATCAGCAGGCTCAATGCTTATATAATCCCCAATATCAGCAAAAGATATTAATGATTGAAGCTCATGATAACCATCACGTCTTTTTCGTATTAAATGCAAAAATAAATTTATCTTGGCGGGTGCAAAAATTTTAAAGATATTTTCCTTATCCACAAGCTGTATTTTCCATATTGAGTGTTATATATCTTTTAAAATACCAGTAGATATTTTCTCTTTTATTTCTTGTATTTGCTTTTCATCCTTAGAGTTATTGATGGCACGATTCCATTGATATTTGGCTTCTAATTTGCGTCCAACTCGCCAAAGTGCATCGCCAAGATGATCATTTATAGTTGGGTCATAAGGAAGGAGTTCTACTGCGCGCTCTAGAACTTTTACAGATCCCTGGTAATCAGCATTTCTATACATGGCCCAGCCTAAAGAATCGGTTATATATCCGTCATCAGGACGAGCATTTAAAGCTTTTTGTATCATTTTCGTAGCTTCATCAAGATTGATATTTCTATCAACCCAAGAATATCCAAGATAATTTAAAACATAAGGGTGATCAGGCCGAAGTTTTAGTGCTGCTTTTAATTCTTTTTCAGCGCGTTCCCATTGTTCTAATCGTTCGTAGGCTATACCACGGACATAATGCAACGTCCAATATTCTTTAGTTATATTTCCATTTAATTCTTTCGCAGCTCTATTATACATATTAAGAGCCTTTTGATATTGTTCGCGATATCTGTATAGATCGCCTATTTTAATTAGTATTTCAGGCTTTTTCTCCCCCATGGCTAGATTATTTAATATAGATAGAGCCTTATCCATTTGTTCTGTGTCATCGTAAATGTCAACGATATTATACTGTGCTTGTAGGTAGTTTTCATCATCTTTAGGAATTGACTTATATATCGTTATTGCTTGCTCATATTGTTCATGGCGTGTGTTTATATTGCCTAACAGGAATTTGGTCTGTGACATATCAGGCGATAAATATAATGATATTTGTGCAAAAACTCGTGCGCTTTCATCGTTTTGTTCGTTGTAAAGAATTCTGGAAATATCATAAAATGCCTGCGCCATTCCTTCCTGAGGGGTTTTTATTTTGGGGAATAAAGTTGTATCTGTTCCATTTTTTAAATTCTTTATTTTATCCTTAATCGTATCATCTTCGGGATAATTTTTTATGATCTTGTTGTAAAGCTCTATGGCATTTTCTTTCATTCCTACATGGGAATATAGATCAGCGATGCGCTCTATTTCCGAAGGAGTGATCTCATCAACCTTCATTGCCATATTTATTATTTTGCCAATATCTTCGTGATCATTAAGAAAGTCTGAAATAAGAATAGCGTGATAAAGTTGCATTGTATTTTGCTTTAACCCATTAATATTGGCATTGCCAAAGGATGCATCAATCCACCCTTTGATATATGGACCAACAAAGCGCATAGTTGCATCATTATCCATTTTTTCAAATATTTCTTTTGCTTGGGTGTAATCTTTATTTTTAAAGGCATCTATAAGCAAAAATATATCTGCTATATTATTCTTTTTATTATTGAGATCCTTTATTTGTTTTGCAAGGGCAATAGCTTTTTCTACATTACCTGCGCCCATAGCAATGATCATGGCACGTTGCATAATTTCATCATGCCAAATACCTGTTGCAAGTATGGGGTCTATAAATAAGCTAGCGCTTTTCCAGTCATGTCTTGTTTGGGCAAAACGGCTGGCTAAATAACTTCCAGCCTTCAAGTCTTTAATATCAGAGCGGGCTTTTGCGCTATCTCTATTACGTGTCTTTGGTGCTTTTTCTTGAGTTGCTTTTGTAAATTGAAGATATGGCGTGCGCGCATCGACGGGACTGCATAGACCAACGCAACAAGTTGTAATAAGTAACGATAGGGTTTTTATCATTTATAAATATCCTTAAAAAAATATTATTTAATATAATACTACTTCTTTTTGACATTTCATTATTAAAAATCAGATTTTTTTATCACATATTAGGGTAATTCGGTCCGTCACCGCCATTTGGTACTTTCCAATCAATATTTTGTGCTGGGTCTTTTATGTCGCATGTTTTGCAGTGTACACAATTTTGTGAATTTATTCTAAATACGGGCTTACCATTTTCTTCTATTATTTCATAAACCGCTGCTGGGCAGTATCGTTGCGCTGGTTCGTCATATTCAGGAAGATTTTTTTCAATCGGTATGTTAGGGTCTCTTAGTGCTAAATGGCAGGGCTGTTTTTCCGCGTGGTTAGTATTTGAGAGTTGTACCGATGTTAGACGGTCAAAGGTTATTATACCATCGGGCTTAGGATATTTAATAGGAGTGTGTAGTGCGGCTTTTTCGGTTTGTGCAAAGTCGGCGTGATTGCGCAGGGTTTTATTTCCCCTACCTTTAGTAATTGTTTGTATTACGGCATTTATAAGACCACGCCACAGTCCCTTATTAAATCCTGTGCGTATATTTCTAACAGATTTCAGTTCTTCCCACAGCCATGTTTTTTTAAGGTTTTCAGGGTATAAAATACATTCTTTGCCCCATTCTTTATTTTCTTGTAAAAATTCAAATACGCTTTCGGCGGCGACCATTCCTGATTTCATAGCTGTGTGATTGCCTTTAATTTTAGGCACGTTAAGAAATCCTGCCGTATCGCCAATAAGCACTCCGCCATTAAAGGTAAGTTTAGGCAGTGATTGAAATCCACCTTCTACAAGGGTTCTTGCGCCATAAGCTATGCGCTTGCCATCTTTTAGCAAGGGCTTAATCTTGGGGTGGAGTTTAAAACGTTGCATTTCTTCATAAGGGGATAGATATGGGTTTTTATAATCTAGGCCAACTACAAAACCAATAGAGATAAGATTATCTTCCATATGATATATCCATGATCCACCATAGGTTTGATTATCCATCGGCCAGCCAATTGTATGTTGGCATAGACCTTGATTATGGTTTTCGGGTTTAATTTCCCAAATCTCTTTAATCCCAAGTCCGTAAGTTTGTGGATCGCTATCCTTCCTAAGGTCATATTTTGTGATTAGTTCTTTGGTTAGTGAGCCATGGCAACCTTCGGCAAATATAGTTTGTCGGGCGTGAAGCTCTATTCCTGCTTCGAATTGTTCGGTTTTTTCGCCTTTCTCATTTACTCCCATATCTCCGGTGGCAACGCCAATTACATTATTATCATTGTTATATAGCACTTGTGCGGCTGCAAATCCGGAGAATATCTCAACGCCCATCTCTTCTGCTTGATCTGCTAGCCAGCGACAAAGATTGCCCAAAGATATAATATAATTACCCTTATTATGCATTTGTGGTGGAGTTGGAAGAGGAAAACAACCATTTTTGGTTAAGAACAGAAATTTATCTTTAGTAACAGAGCATCTAAGGGGGGCATCCTTATCTTTCCAATCGGGGATAAGTTCATTAAGTGCACGTGGTTCAAATACTGCGCCAGAAATTATGTGCGCTCCAACCTCTGAGCCCTTTTCTAATATACAGACAGAAATATCTTTGTCTTGTTCTTTAGCAAGCTGTTTTAAACGAATGGCGCAAGATAGCCCCGAAGGACCAGCGCCAACAATTACAACATCATATTCCATATTTTCTCTATCTGTGCGGATAGATTCTGGCATTAGAGATTCTCCTCTTTATTTAATTGTGTACTTATTCTACTCTATTTTTATATCAAAATCTTGTAACTAATATGTTAAGGAATGCCTCGTGATTCATAGCGCAACGCAGCAGGATATTATTTCCGCTTTGCAGTGGTATATTGACCACGGGGTGAGTGATTGCGTTTTAAATGATCCAATAAACAGATTTAATATTGTTCCTGAAGTTCCTAAATCAGCAATGATATCTGCAATATCAGATATTGCATCTAAGCAATTACAAGAAAACATACAGACATTTCTTGGTAAATCTGATGCTTATGATGAGGCTGTCAAACTTGCTAAATCTGCAAATAGCTTGGAAGAGTTAGCAAAGGCGATAATAGATTTCGATGGTATAGCTATTAAAAAAACAGCTAGCAATATGGTTTTTGCAGATGGTAATCCTAAATCAGAAATTATGGTTATTGGTGAAGCTCCAGGAGCGGAGGAAGATCGCCGGGGGAAACCTTTTATAGGGGCAAGTGGGCGCTTATTAGACAAAATATTATCTTACATTGATTTAAGCCGAAAATCAGGAAACCCTGAAAAATCAGTTTATATATCAAATATTTTAAATTGGCGTCCGCCAGGTAATAGAACACCTTCATCAGCGGAGATAGAAGTTAGTTTGCCTTTTATTGAGCGTCACATACAGCTAATAGAGCCTAAAATAATTATTTTATGTGGTGGAGTAGCCGCCAAATCTTTGCTGGGAAGTGAATATTCTATATCACGCCTTCGTAAAAAGTGGCACGATTATAAGCCCCGAACACAAGCTATAAATAGCGGTAATATATCGATACCTGCTATTGCAACTTATCACCCTTCTTATTTATTGCGTACACCTATTCAAAAAAAACTAGTGTGGGAGGATATGCTGATTTTGCAAAAACGCCTTGGTTTTTCTGTAAAATAGTTTACATAACAAAAATAAACTGGACAGGTACCATAAATTTTTGTATGTAATGTGGCACAATGAAAATTACAAGATTTTTTATATACTGCCCGCGCCTATGCGTAGGGCTTTTGACTGCGGCAGTCTTGTTGTTTCCTGTTCAAGAAACACAAGGTCTTCCTGTGCCTTCGTTAAAGCCAAATTTACCAGATGATTTTAAAGTTTCTAAAAATGATGTTCCATTGCTCGCTATAAAGCCGATTTTTACAAAACTTGATAATCAAGATCGTATATATGAACTAAAGTCATTGAACTTAGAAAACTTATTGTCATTGCAATTAGATGAGTTAGGCAATAAAGAAAATAATCGCACTAGAGCCGAGCCTTATTCGAATGGATATAAACCACTTTCTGCTCATGATTCTAAATTATACGCAAAAGCATTTAAATTACAACATAATGCAAATTGGAGCAAAGCAGATGCAGTACTATATAAAATAAACGATAGGCGCCTGATGGGGCACGTTAAATATCAACGCTATATGCATCCCTTATATAAAAGTGATTTTATCGAACTTAAAAATTGGCTAGATAGATATAGTGATTATCCTAATGCTGATAAAATATACAAGCTAGCAAAATCAAAGCAGGGTAACGATTATTCTGTTTTATTTAAGCCAGAAAAGCTTCGAGTGTTATCACAAATAAAAGAGCCAACCATATCCTATCCAAAGAGATATATAACGAAAATTAAGCGCAATGATGAGCAAGATAAAGAGCTGCGCATTTTGTCACGCAAGATTCGTGCTATGGTTCGTGTTGGTAAGATGGAGCAAGCTATATCATATCTAGCTTCTTCACCAGCAAGGAAAACTATGGATAAGGTCGAGGTTGATAGACTTATAACTGAAATTGCTTCGGGGTATTTATATAGATATAATTTGGATCAGGCTTTAATCATTGCTACAAAAGCAGATAAGCGTTCAGGAAAATATGTACCAGATGCGGCATGGGTTGCGGGTTTAACTTTGTGGCAGAAGAAGGATTTTGCCAAGGCTGCCACCTATTTTGAAAAAGTTGGCGCTTCGCCCTATGCTTCGGGTTGGCGTTCTTCTGCTGGTTATTATTGGGCTGCGCGTTCCTATAGTCGCACTGGTGAGGATAAAAAAATAAAGATAGCCCTTAATAAAGCAGCAAGTCATTCAAGAACGTTTTATGGCTTAATTGCGTTAAAGATATTGAGTAAAAAGCCTGACTTTAACTGGGATCGCCCTAAATTTTCTTATGAGAATGAAACATTGTTATTATCAACTGCGGCTGGGCAAAGGGCGTTCTCACTTGTGGCCGCTGGGCAGTATGATAAAGCAGAAGAAGAGCTTCTACGCCTTAATTATAAGGGAAATATGGCTTTGCGCCGTGCGGTATTATCTTATGCAACCCATGTTGGGTTGTCAGGAATTTCCTTGCGTTTAGGTAATATGGTGCGTGACGATAATAGGGGTGGATATTATGATTCTGCGCTTTATCCTGTTGTTCCATGGAGCCCCAAAGATGGTTATGAAATAGACCCTGCATTAATTCATGCGGTTATGCGTCAGGAATCGCGTTTTGATCAACAGGCAAAAAGCTATAGCGGAGCTTTGGGACTAATGCAGCTTATGCCCAAGACGGCTGAATATATGGCAAAGAAGAAATCTTATGATCATGGAGTTAGTAAAATTGATTTGGCTGATCCATCTACTAACATGACAGTAGGGCAGGATTACTTGCAATATTTGTTAAAAGGCAAGGTAGTTCGTGGCGATATTATATCTTTGCTTATCGCCTATAATGCAGGACCAGGTAATTTACTCAAATGGAAAAAACGTAATAGTAATAGGGATGATCCTTTGTTGTTCATTGAAACTTTACCAGTTAAAGAAACTCGTGATTATGTTGTTAAGGTTATGTCTAATTATTGGATATACCGTATGCGCGCTGGTCAAAATTTGCCAAGTTTGACTGCCCTAGCAGGAGGTAAAGCCCCACGTTATGCAAGCTATAATGGCTTGTTTGAGAGCTATAAACTTTCATCAAACCCCTAAATTTTTATAAATATAATAAATATTGCCCATTAATAGGGGGATTTTCTAATTATTCTGTCAATTTCAGGCCAAAGCTCAGGATCACCGACGGCTATTACTTTACCAACAGAATTAAGCGTTAGCTCATCACCGCGCCAATCTGATATGTGACCGCCTGCGCCTTTTACTATTGGAATAAGGGCGGCGAAGTCATGGGGCTTTAAATCTTCCTCAAAGGCAACATCAAGATGACCACTGGATAAAAGCCCATACATATAACAATCTCCGCCCCATACAATGTGATTTCCAGTTTTTTCGAAAATCTCATAAGCCCGCCCGTAGTCGGTTAATTTAGAAAACATATAAGGGGTGGTACTACCTATTATTGCATCGTATATAGATTTACACGCTCTAGTTTTTATTTCTTGCCCGTTAAGGGTGGTTTGCTCACCTTTTATGCCGATCCAACGTTCTTTAATTATAGCTTGGTCAATAATACCAAGTTTTGGTGTTATATCATCACATAAAGCAATCAATGTCCCAAAGGTTGGTCTGCCTATCATAAAGCTTTCAGTACCATCAATGGGATCAATTACCCAAGTAAGACCGCTCTTACTTCCCTGAAAGCCGTACTCCTCGCCAAGTATTCCATCATCGGGGCGCGTTTTATTTATCATCTCACGTAAGGCTTGCTCAATCTCTTTGTCTGCCTTTGTAACGGGGCTGTCATTTTCTTTGCGCTCTATATCAAGAGACGCACGATAATATTTTTTAACAATTTCACCTGCTTTATCAGCCAAACTATTGGCAAGTGCTGCAAATTCCTGCATAAATATCTCTCCATATTTTAGATTGAAAGAATAGAGTGAAGCGATGAAGACAGTCAATGACATACGCAGTGAATTTTTAGGGTTTTTTGAGGATAAAGGTCATAAAATTGTGCCTTCATCATCTTTAGTTCCGCATAATGACCCAACATTGATGTTTACAAATGCTGGAATGGTTCAGTTCAAGGACGTATTTACGGGCAAGGAAAAGCGCCCATACAGCCGCGCTACAACTTCACAAAAATGTGTTCGGGCGGGCGGCAAACATAACGATTTAGAAAATGTTGGCTATACTGCGCGTCACCATACATTCTTTGAGATGCTCGGGAATTTCTCCTTTGGTGATTATTTTAAGGAAGATGCTATTAAATTTGCTTGGGAGCTTATAACCAAGAATTTTGAACTTCCTGCCGATAAGTTATGTGTAACAGTGCATAGCTCTGATGAGGAAGCTGCTGCAATTTGGAAAAAGGTCACAGGTTTTGATGATTATAAGATAATTCGTATACCCACTGATGACAATTTCTGGCGTATGGGTGATACAGGACCTTGTGGACCTTGTACCGAGATATTCTATGATCATGGAGAGGAAATATGGGGTGGACCTCCAGGTTCTAAGAATGAGGATGGCGATCGTTTTATTGAGATTTGGAATAATGTCTTTATGCAATATGAGCAAATAGATAACGACACAAGAATTGATTTACCTGCACAAAGCGTTGATACAGGCATGGGGCTAGAGCGCATCGCCGCAACATTGATGGGTAGCCACGATAATTATGAAATTGATGTTTTGCGATCTTTGATAGAACATAGCGCCGATTTGACAGGAGTTGCGCCTGATGGTGATATGGCGGCATCGCATAAGGTTATTGCCGATCATATGCGCGCCAGTGCATTTTTGATGGCTGATGGTGTTATGCCAAGTAATGAAGGCCGGGGCTATGTTTTACGCAGAATTATGCGTCGTGGTATGCGTCACGCTCATTTATTAGGAGCGCAAGATCCTCTGATGTATAAGCTTTATCCAACATTATTGAGTAAGATGGGCGAGGCATATCCAGAACTTAAAAATGCAGAAAGTTTGATCACGCAAACATTAGAAACTGAGGAAAAGCGTTTCAAAGTAACGCTCGATAGGGGGTTAAAAATTCTTGATGAGGAATCTGAAAAAGTAGTATCAGGAAAGAAATTTTCGGGCGCGCTTGCATTTAAACTTCATGATACATTCGGTTTTCCGCTTGATCTTACCCAAGATGCTTTGCGTGCAAAAAATATTGAAGTTGATGTTGAAGAATTTAATAGTTGCATGGCAGAACAAAAAGCAAAAGCCAGAGCCGCATGGGTTGGATCAGGTGAAACAGGAACAGAAAAACTATGGTTTGATATTTTAGATAAATTCGGAGCAACTGAGTTTTTGGGATATGATAATGAAAAAGCAGAAGCTAAGATATTGGCTATAGTAAATGATAACAAATGTATAGATGAGCTTGGAGTTGATACAGGTGGGGCTATTATAACAAACCAATCGCCGTTTTACGCGCAAAGCGGGGGGCAAGTCGGGGATAGTGGTAGAATTACTACTCCTCAAGGCGATGTATTTATTGTTAAAGATACAAAAAAGCTAGTTGGTAAATTATGGGTACATTATGGTGAGCTTGTTAAGGGTCATATAAAAAGTGGTGAATCTGTCGTAATGGAAGTTGATTCTGATCGTCGCGCTGCTATAAAATCCAATCACTCGGCCACTCATCTTTTACATGAAGCATTGCGTCAGGTGCTAGGTGATCATGTATCGCAAAAAGGGAGCTTGCAAGATGCAGAGCGTACTCGCTTTGATATATCGCAGCCTGTTGCAATTACGCCCGAGCAGATCAAACAAGTTGAGGATATTGTAAATACACAAATTCGTGCAAATACTGAGGTTATAACTAGAATAATGCCCATTGATGAAGCGCGCAAGAGCGGGGCTATGGCTCTGTTTGGTGAAAAATATGATGATGAGGTTCGCGTCGTTTCTATGGGAACTAAAAAAGATGGTAAAGTATTTTCGATAGAGCTTTGCGGTGGCACGCATGTTAAATATACAGGCGATATTGGTTTGCTCAAAATCATATCGGAAAGTGCATTATCATCAGGTATTCGCCGCGTAGAAGCCGTGACAGGTGCTAATGCCTTGAAATATCTTAATGAGCAAGATGAATTATTACAAAATATTGCTGCAATTTTAAAATCTTCACCAAGTGATGTAATAGAGCGTGTTCAAACGTTGCTTGATGAAAAGCGTAAATTTGAAAAAGAAGTTGCTAAATTACGAAAGCAGTTGGCCCTTGGTGGTGGCTCTGATAAGTCGGTCAATAATGACATAAAAGAGATAGCAGGTATAAAATTTACAGGGCGCGTTTTAGATGGTTTTTTACCTAGAGATCTAAAACCAATGGTTGATGATTTAAAGGTAAAGATTGGCTCTGGTGTGGTGGTGCTTGTGGCTACTAATGACGATAAAGCTTCTATTGTTGTTGGTGTTACTGATGATTTAACCAGCAAAATAAGCGCAATTGATCTTGTGCGTATTGGGGCTGCTGCTCTTGGTGGTAAGGGTGGCGGTGGCCGTCCTGATATGGCGCAAGCCGGCGGATCTGATGTTAATAAGGCTAATGATGCGATAAGGGGTATTGAAAAAGCATTGGCAGACTAGATTGGCATTATATTGGTTTTACGCCTATTGCAAGACAGGCATTACAAAATTGTTGCTCATCAATTTTTTCAACTTCTACGGAGTCTTCTATGCGTTTTAAAATAGTGTGATCATATATAAATTTTTTGGTCTCAAAATCAGGAGTTTGAACAATTTCTGGAAAATCATCAACATATGTTACTTTTATTGGTCTTTTTCCCATAAGGTAATAAACTACCTCAATTTCTTTATAGTCTCTATCTTGTTCTGGTGATGAATTATCAAAGTTCATGATTATTTGGCCTGTTATCATTATTGAGATTTTCTTTTTGCACATTTTTTTCAGATAGGAGATGACTGAAAAATTCTTCTTCTGTAACGAATGTAAAATCCTGACGTGATGTTATGTCATGGTCTTCTTGATGTAACGACCAAGTTTCAGTTTCTGGGTCATATTGATATAACAGACCAGTTTCTAATTGGTCCATCGAAAGATCGTGTGCTTCTATTTCTCCATTTTGTAGTTTTTGTCTAGTTTCTTCCATTTCTTCGTTACTGCCAAAACCACTCTCATCAAGGCTACAAATAAGAGCGTAATAGTTTTGTTTTTCACCTGAATCATATATTCCAACCTTGCAAAAGCTAAATTCTTCATTACTAAGAATTCTTGTGAAAGCCCCTTCTGGAATATTTTCACCATATTTATCGCGGGCTATATCTTCTATAGATTCAAGAGCCACAGAGCTTGTTGCAAATTTATTTCTTAAAAGTTTATTAAAAGCCTCTATTTTCTTTTCATCATTTTTCATCATAATCTTTTTTTCCTATAATAATATATTCTATGTTCAAATTTTTCAAAATATAGTTACTCATTTATCATTTCCATCATATCAGCTTTGTGCTTCATAGTGCTTAGACGCTCTTTTTTACCAGGGGTTAATTGGTGCTTTGCCACTTTGTCAGGGTCGAGTAGAGTTTCATAATTATTTTCTTCACTGCCATCTCCTCTAGCCGCAATTGAGTTTAAGAGATAACATGTAGCATAGTTTAGTTTGGATATCTTTCTAAGTGGTTTGATTGTTATATCTGTAATTCTAAGCAAGGATTCTTCCTCTTTGCTCAATTCCGCACCTGATATTTCTTTATTTTTAAGTTCATATATACCATGCTCACGCATAATAGCAGCGATCTCATTTTCTGCTTCTTCAGCGCGTCTTTTATATTTGTGTGTTTCATCATAGATTGCTTCTATTTGTTCGGCGACTACTTGTAACTCAACATAATGATATTGATTATTATTTTGTTCATCTTGTCCCACAGGTATAGCTAACTTATAATTAAGGCATCTATACCCCGTTCTATCCTTAGGATCAGAAAAGTAATCATTCATTTTTACAACATGGACATCATTATCATCCATTACATGCTGGAAGGTCTCACCAGTTAATGCGCGCACTTGGTCAGGGGAGTTTACACATATTTTCGCTCGTACATAATCGGTTACAGCGCGTTTATCTCCATCATAATCCCTTATAGCTTTATTATTAGCTGTTTCCAAATCCTTGTCAGGTCCGATTTCAAAATGAATCCCTTTTATATTTTTACTGCATTCAATTAGAAATTCTTTCAGTTTTGCTCGTGCCTGAGGGCGTGTTTCTATAACTTTATCGTAAGGTAAAGGCTGGCGTATACTGCCTTTAACTGTATCAAATTGACATCCTATACGTTTCAACTTTCCTTCACCCCTGAAGTATATTGTAAGTTTTCCGTGAGTTTATCAGTATTCAAACATAAAAATCAAGTTTCCTGCTTGCATAGTTCATTAGCTGTAGTTATATATTCGCTCTGTAATTTATGAATATTAGAAATATAAGGAACAATATAATGGCTATAGAACGTACATTTTCAATAATTAAGCCAGATGCAACGCGCCGTAATTTAACAGGTGCCATCAATGCTAAACTAGAAGCGGCAGGCTTGCGTATAGTCGCCCAAAAACGTATTCATATGACACTTGAACAAGCACAGGGGTTTTATGCCGTTCATAAAGAGCGTCCGTTTTTTGATGAGCTTACTGAGTTTATGTCATCAGAGCCTGTTGTTGTGCAAGTTCTTGAAGGTAAGGATGCAGTTGCAAAAAATCGTGAGGTTATGGGGGCAACAAATCCAGAAGAAGCAAAAGAAGGAACAATTCGTAAAGAATATGCCCTTAACATAGGAGAGAACTCGGTTCATGGATCAGATTCACTTGAAAACGCGGCAACTGAGATTGCTTATTTCTTCAAAGATGAAGAGATTGTTGGATAGCTTTAATAGTAAAATTCATGTGTAATAGTTTCGACTTAATCTGACAGTCGTTGCAATAAAAAGGATTGCAAGGATGAGAGTTACCGATTTTGATGTTGGTGCAAACGCAACATTAAAATGAAAGAGGTAACTCTCATGATT
>JALTAZ010000047.1 GCA_027075555.1 Micavibrio sp. | reverse complement strand
GTTTGATTGAGAATCGGCTTGTTGATATACTTCCCAATGTTCCAGTTATTGGGGAAGAATCTTATGCAAATGGCAAACGTGTTGATTTATCGAATCATGATTATTTCTGGCTGGTCGATCCATTAGATGGAACGCGTGCATTTGTTGCAGGGGAAGGGGATTTTACTGTTAATATAGGGCTTATTCATAGGTATGAACCTGTGCTTGGCGTTATATATGCCCCTGAAATAGGGGAACTTTATTTTGGATTTACAGATGTTAATGGTAACTCTCAGTCTATGCGTTATTTCGAAGATAGCGATAATGAGAAGCAAATGCGAACGCGATGTATACCCAAAAAGGGCTTAACAGTTATGTCTAGTGGTTATAGATCCAAGGTTGATGCGCAAGAAGAAATGTTAGAGCAGCTTAAGGTTTCATCTGTGATTCGTCGTGCTAGCTCTGTTAAAATATGTGAAATTGCCAATGGTAAGGCTGATTTATACCCTCGCTTTGGCGCTACTTGTGAGTGGGATACTGCTGCGGGGCATGCAATTTTACGTGCAGCAGGTGGAGATATTAGAGATTTAAAAGGAAATTCCTTGAAATATGGTATGGGCAAGGATTTTCTAAATCCTTATTTTATTGCTGCTTCAGGTGATGTTTTAAAATATTTGGAGATTTTACAATCTTAAAGTCATAAAAATCTTGTTCTTTTTTTCATGTAATATTATAATTGCGTATGCTTATTGGTGAAAACATGTTTTTGCGTTTTTTGTTAGTCGGAGCGTTTCTTTTATCGTTCTGCATTGTTTCAGTGTCTTTTGCACAAGATACCCCACAAAAAAGAGCTCTTGAAGATGCCCGAGGAAATTCGGGCGCAAATGAGCTTGATCCAAAGGATTATAAGAGGTGGAAGAAAGAGTTTGTACCTCATGATATTGAGACTTTAGCTTTTTCTAATGACCAAAGTGGGTGCAGTACAAAGATGGCATTTAAAAATATGCTAATAGCCAAGTACAAGGAGGGTGTACAGCCTGATGAACTGGCTCTTTCGAAGGTTGTTGAACCATATATTAAAAAGCAATTTGATCAAATCAGAGAAAAGGGCGCTAATCAGGCTACTTACGATACGATGTTGGAATATCAAGATTGTATGAGAAATGTTGAACCTGTTGAAGATCCTTCAAGGGCGTATGATATGGAACAGCGCTTTGGGGCTTGTGGTGAGGTTAATGGTTTAGTGCTAGATACGCTTAGCGCTATTAAAAGGCGTAAAAGTATGGATAGTGTGTTGAAAAAGTATAAGGGCAAGAAAGCCCCTGATTTTTCAGGCACAGCTTATGGGTCAACAAAAGATACTGTGGAGTTTTTAGTTGGACGTTTATATAAGGAAGCTCAATCTAACAATTTTGAGAGCGCAGTTGATCTAGGATCTAAATTAACATATGCATGCTACTTTTAAGGGATAGAAAAATGTCCTGTTTTTATGATATTGCCTGTATTTATTTGACATATTGGCGAGTATTCTTTAGATATATTTTCAATAAAGTAGTAAGGTCTAGTATATAATTACTAGGGCTTGGTTTTTTAAGAAATATGGGGGTGGATAAATGCCTATAATGGAAGAAATGAAAAAAAATTTAGCTGTTGCAATTACTGCCGCAGGTATTACTGCCGCTAACCCGGCATTTACTCAAGATGCAAATGCATCAGAGGATATTGAAAGTGATAAAAATATCGTTCAGATGGTTTCTGATAATTCGAATGGTGGTGAATATGTTAAGGTTGCTCAAGAGGGGGAACTGGATAAAGATGATCTGTTAAAGTCTGAAATAAGGTATAGAAAGGCAAAGATTGACGGTAAAGTTGTTGAAATCACCCCTGAGGTTGTTAAGGAATTTGCCGCTAAAGGAAGGGTGAAAATACCAAGTGCTAGAGAAGATAAGCCAATGTCATGGCAGGCATTCCTATCCTCAATTTCTAAATGGCGTAGTAAGAAAATGGCTGGGATAATAATAGGCGTTGTTGTTGATGATAAGCCTTATACCCCTTTAGACCCTGACTATACTGGTAGAGACCATTTCAGAGACGTGTATAAGAAAGTAGTTGAACTTATGACAGGGCGTAAAGCAGATGGAAGTAAGGTTATTCAAGGGTTGGCTGAGTTATATGGTGGAGAGGTTTTGAACATTGTTCCCATAACTTTTAATAAGGGGGATTATTATAGGAGTCGTGCGTTTGGTACCACGTATTTGCGAGTTGATGATATAATAGTTGCATATAATGATAATATTTTTTATTCATTACATAAGCAAAAATCCGGAGAATATCGTTTTTTTAATGATATGGACCGTTTAGAAGTATATCTTCGTCATATAATGAAAACTAATCGTCACAAATATCTTAGCAAAGAAATTAGAAATAGGACTCGTAGAGAGGCTATACTAAAAGCTGCGCGAGAGGAAAATGGTCCTGACAATAATTTTCCTATGTTTACTAAGGAATATGATAATTTTGTTGCCAGGAATTGGAGATATTACGAGGGAAAGCGTTCATCTTCCGCAGGGGGATCAAGTAAAGGGGGTAGGGAATCAGCTCCTGATGTGTCATCTGTATTATCGCATGACTAAATATATATTGTTAAATAAAGTGCGATACGGCAGTTAATCGAAATCCAACGCCTTTAAGGTAAGGTTGGATACATGGAAGTGCGGGTTTCCCCTGTATATTCTATAGCGAATGGATTTTGCATAATTACAACCCCGTGCCCGCATTTATAGTGTTTAGTCCCATGTTATAATAGAATCATGTATGTTGATCTATCAGCCAAGGAGGCATCACGAGACTAAACATATATAACGTTACTTGGATTGAATTACACTGTTTTTTACGACCCAAACCACAAAACATTCAGGATATTTCATCCTAATATCATACTATATATATTAATTTACCAATCCCTATTTTTCTACGTTGGGCCATTCATGGCTATTACAGGGGAATATTCATTACCCTGCTGTAGATCACTGCTCTCATTTATATCATTAAAGTTAGAGTTCGCCTTGGTTGTAAAATGCCCTGATATTATGCTTTTATTCTCCTCTCCTGTTCCAGCAAAAGAACCCACAGTGCTACTGGCATCAAACTCGGCTAACTTAGAAATTTCTCCTTTGTTTAACTCACTTCGCAATGGTGGGGCGTATGAATAATTACTACCAAAAGCAATATCAAAAGCGCCGTCTTCTATGTTATCAAATTCACTATCTTCTGCGGCATCAGACACATCGACCACATTATCATCATATGGTGAACTATCATACGTAGAATCTTGTTCACTTTCACCTAATCCAGATTCTAAATCGCTCATTTCTTCATTTAATTGATTCCACTTTTCAGTTTTTATTCTTATATTTTCTTCATTCTCGCTATGTTGATGTCTTAAGGCGTCTAGCACATCTTCTGTGCATATTGACCCATCTTCCCTTCTAAAATCATCTATGTCAATATTATGATTAGCAAGGTAATCTCTGGTTTTTTTTCTAGCTGATGTTCTTACATCAGAGTTATCAGAGTTTAGGTCATCAATATTTTCAATTAACTCTTCAGCAAGCTTAGAATCTTCTTTTAATTCATCAATTTCATTCTCTAATTTATTAATTTCTGAAAGTAACTGATTCATTCTTTCTTGCAGACGACTCATTTCGCTTGCTTGTTGCATCGCAATATCAAGAACGCGATACTGATTCCTTTTCTTTTCCTCTTTTCTCCTATATGCCTCATCTTGAATGCCAACTTTCAAGCGACCTATATCGGTCACTGTATTATCATCAGACAACCCGCCATTTTGCTCTCTGCCAGTTTCTTTCTGGCTGTATAGGAATGTTGTTCGTTCTAGTTTTTGTTCTAGGTGAGCCACTGCATTAACAGCAACTTCTTCAATTTCACGGATAGATGAAGGTGCATGTTCAAGACTTTCTTCTGCTTTTAGAAAATCTTCCATGGATAATACCTCACCATTGGGTGATGCTTCTATTTCAGATATTCCTCCATTGGCAAACTCACTACTAAGTTGCCCAGGAGCAAACCCTATAACTTCATTTATATTTTTTAAATGTGCTTGTCCCACGTTTCCTGCCACCTTA
>JALTAZ010000046.1 GCA_027075555.1 Micavibrio sp. | reverse complement strand
ACAAAGTGCGCGAATCTTTCGGTAAAATAGAGCGTGATAGCAATATTGATGAAGCAGAAAAACTGGTTACAGATATTCATATTGCTGCGGTTAAGGCCTTTGATGAAGATGCGGATGTTATTGGATTTCACGGACAGACAATAACACATGACCCTGATAATAGCTTTACTTGGCAGCTTGGTGATGGCGCTAGATTGGCTCAAGAAACTGGTATTGATGTGGTTGCTAATATGCGGGAAAATGATGTTAGGGCAGGGGGACAGGGCGCTCCGCTTCTTCCATTGTATCATAAGGCGTTATTATCGCATCATAAAACTCCTTCTGTAGTTTTAAATCTTGGAGGTGTTGCTAATATTACCTATATAGGAGAAAAAGAAGAATTGATAGCGTTTGATTGTGGTCCAGCGAACGCACTTATGGACGATTTTATGCGTGATCGTTTAGGCATGGAATATGATCATGGCGGGGCGTTAGCTTCTAAAGGCAAGTCTCACGGTCATATAATTGAAACATATTTAAAACATTCATTTTTTAAAAAAACTCCGCCTAAGTCATTGGATCGTAATGTCTGGTCAATAGATTGTGTTAGATATTTATCTGATGAAGATGCCATGGCAACTTTAATGGAGATGAGTGTGATGGGGGTTTTAAAAGCTATTGAGATACTACCTGATAGACCTTTGCATGTATATGTAGTAGGAGGTGGGCGAAAAAATAGATTTTTAATTGATAGTTTGCATAACAATTTAAGTGTTCAGGTTAGTGCCATAGATGATATAGGGCTTAATGGTGATGCCATAGAAGCAGAAGGTTTTGCTTATTTAGCGGTGCGTTCATTGCTTGGTTTGCACTTAACTTTGCCAGAAACAACAGGCGTTGCTAGTAAAATAACAGGCGGTGTTTTTTATGCTAGCTCATGAATTTAAAAATAAAATTTGTATATTTTTCTTTGAATGTGGTATTTTGTGTACAAATGCTGTGATTTTTACAGGGGAAAATGTATGGCGGATATGAGTGGTTTTTCAGATGTTGCTTGTAGTTTGGAAAAAGAGCAGGCAGAGATAGATTCTAAATATTCAGAACTTAAAGAAGTTTTGGATAGTGGTGATCATTTATCTGTTCTTAATTGGCTTGCTGATTATTCGGTTCTTGCCTCAAGATCAGGTGGTGAGGACGATATTAACTTATATGTTGATGAGATAATTTCCCAGCTTGAGCAAAGGGGGTATGGTGATGAAGGCAAGTTTGACCTTGGAGATAGCGATGTTTTGCATCTCATATCTAATACCATAACAAGGTTAAAAGAGGGAAAGCTTCCGACCGGCTTTGAGCGTATATTAGCAGACAAATATCTGGAAAACTCGGGTCATGATGTAAGTCATCATGATATGATTTAATTTGCCATTTGTTTTAGGCGCCTTTTTATCTTTGAGAAGCTTTTATGATACATGTTTACGTGGTGGGAGCCGGTGCATTGCCCAACGTAGTTGTTTGCTCCTAATCTTTTATCATTACCAATTTCTTGGCTTTCATCTTCTATGCCATTATCAATAAAGAAAATATATTCCATTCCTGATACTAATACTATGCTACAATTTCCTATGTCAGGAACAAGGTCTATTACTTGATTAACGGGTTTTTTAGATCTTTTAAAAGTTTCTATTATATCAATATCGGCAACTATATATTCTACATAATGTCCATTATATGAGGTTTTGACCAGTTTTGTGTTTGTAACCTCTGCAAGAATTACTGAATATGCTCGCTTAAAACGAGATTCAATATCAGAGCTTTCTCCGCAGCTACAAGCGTAACTGTTTAGCGGAAAAAGGAGTATAATTATAAAAATAAATAATCTCATATGAATATTCTTTACTTGATCAATTATGTTTATCACATTGAACAATTACAAACTACTTGCATTTTTTTCTTTGTGATGGCTTTGTTATGTGATTATGACGTGTATAGTATCTGCAAATTCAAAACACATAGAAAACGCCACCTTGATTTTAAAACGCTCGGGGCTGGTTGCAATGCCAACAGAAACAGTTTATGGTTTGGCGGCCAATGCAACTGATGGCAAGGCTGTAGCAAAAATATTTGAGGTCAAAGGCAGACCACAATTCAATCCGCTTATAGTCCATGTAAATCATATTGAACAAATAAAGGAGTTTGCAGAGCTAAGAGATATAGACTCAATTTTAGCTCAGCGTTTTTGGCCTGGTCCTTTGACAATGATTTTAAAGCGAAAAGATAATAATAATTTATCTGATCTAGTAAGTGCGGGGTTATCAACAGTTGCTGTGCGTATCCCCTCTCATAAAACTGCTAGAGAGTTAATAAAAAAATGCGGTTTTCCTTTAGCAGCGCCAAGTGCTAATAAATCAGGATCGTTAAGCCCGACATCTCCTGTGCATGTTGTACAAAGCCTTGGAGATAAAGTGGATATGATATTAGCGGATGGAGCATGCTCTATAGGGCTTGAGTCCACGGTTATTGACTGTTCAGGTGATAAAGTTTGTATTTTAAGACCTGGCGCTATTACAGCTAGTGAAATTTCAGAAATTTTAGGACAGGAAGTAATTTATGATATGGGTAATAAGCAAGGAGAAGTTAGATCTCCGGGGCAATTATTAAAACATTATGCTCCTTCCATTCCTGTTCGACTTAATGCAATTGATATAGAAAAAGGAGAGGCTTTACTTGCTTTTGGTTCTATTAAATTTATGGGAATAAGAAATGGTGGTAGAGCGCAGGATTTACCAGATGATATGTTTAGAAATCTTAGTAAGTCAGGTGATTTATACGAGGCCGCAGCCAATCTATTCGCTATGTTACGTGATCTTGATAAGTCAGAACATAAAGCAATTGCAGTGATGAATATACCTGATATTGGGGTGGGGGTGGCAATAAATGATAGGCTTCGTCGGGCAGCTAATGGATAGAATTATGGTCATTACAGGTGAAAATATAACTTTGCAAAGATATTATAAAGAGATTATTGTGGTAATTATGATAAGTATAGGGCATATCGTACTTTTTTATATATTACTTTTTCCCCTTAGTGTTATGGCTGAGGATAAGTTGGAAATTGATGAATTTACCTTGATGAAGCAGGCCGTTGAGTATTCTACTAAGGCGGATGTTTATAATGCTCATTGTGATAAACCAAGCTCTTTAACAGACGATTTTATTAAAAAATTTGAAGAAAAAAGGGGGCTAAATCCTAAGAATAAGTCCATATTATTAGATATGCAAAGTGAATATAAAAAAGAAACTCGAGATAAGATTAAGGGGGCTGATTGTAGGGATATTGAGTTTATGTTAAAACGTCTGGAAATCATGCGTCATTTGAAAGATATATCTTATCTTTTAAACGGTGCTGATCCGTCCACCATTCCTAAGGACAATATACCAAACTTAGAAGGGTTACTACCTCCTAAAAATGTTATACCCGATATATCACAGGATTTATAAATCTTGTTATCTATTATTTCAGTAGCTGATCGTTAATCATATATGATTCGTATAATCAAGACTCCCATATAATGATTATTTAAAAAGATTTACACAGGGGGCTTAAGTAATTTAAGTGCATTTTTTATGTATTAATTAAGGTGTTACGTATAGTTATTATGTAGTTATTATGATTATTTTAGTGTTTTCTAATTATACTTATTTATAGTTTTCTTGAAATATTTATAAATATTTATGTATTATAAGTATTCATTGTTACTAACTATGGAGGTAGTGTGATGTTTATGCATAACCAACCATCATTGAGTAGTGCTCGCCCTTCTTCTGTTCTTGCTAATTGGGAGGAAGATATTGATGATATTATTATTGAGACTTGTAATAAGGATGAGGATCCAACGGGTTATCGTGTTAAGTTTTGTAAAGATCCTGTAACGGGCTTGGACAATGATAATTGTTATTGCATTGGAGCATCATATTTAAAAAATCGTTTAGATAAATTAAGGCGCGCGGGCTTTGATGCCCCCATGACAAAAAAAGCGTTAAATTTGATTGATAAGAAGAAGATAATGTGTATGAAGGCAAGCAACAGCGCTTAGGCCTTGTATATTGTCTATTTTATGATTATTAAGCTCATTGGTTTTATCATACTGGTGAGCGTTTTTTTATTTATTATAATATATTAATATTTTCTATCTTATAATGATAATGGTCAAAACCTTATCATAATGAAATAATAAATAAGGGTACTATTTTATGAAGCAGTCAACCAACCATCTTTTAATGGTAGAGCCAGCCGTATTTTTTGCTAATCCTCAGACGTTTGATACTAATGTTTATCAAACTAAAACGCATGATATTCCTTATGATAATATTTTAAATATGGCAAAGTCTGAGTTCCAGAACTATCGTGATATGTTAGTAGAAAAAGGTGTAATGGTGACAACTGTAATAGGTCATGAAGATTGTCCAGATATGGTGTTTCCTAATTGGGCATCGACTTATGATGATGGAAGGTTGATTATATACCCAATGCTGGCAGAAAATCGTAGTTTTGAGCGTCGTCCGCGCATTATTGATTGGCTAAAGCGTCATTATCCAAAGATTGAGGATTGGAGCTTTTATGAAGAGCAGGGATTAGCCCTTGAAAGTACAGCTAGCATAGTTGCTGATCATGTTAATAAGCTAGCTTATTCAGGGATATCTAAAAGAACATCGCCAGAGCTTGTAAAGAAGTGGGCAGATTTTATGGGCTATGACGTAATAATGTTTGAAACAAAAAGTCATGCGGGAATTCCCGTTTATCATACGGATTTTTTGATGTATATCGGTACAAATATGGCGGGTATTTGCTCTGAATGTTTTGTTGATGATGGGCAACGTAAAAAGGTGCTAGATCGTCTTAGAAAAACTCATGAGGTTATAGAGTTTTCTATGGAGCAATTACAGGCGAATTGTTGTAATGCGCTGGAGGTTTTAGGCAAAGGCGATGAAAGGATGCTTACTATGTCAAAAACCGCAGAGCGTGCACTTAATGATAATCAATTTGAAATTATTTCAAAATATTATAATAGATTGATTTGTCCAGATATTACCACGCTGGAAAAATATGGTGGTGGGTCTGCTCGCTGTATGTTGATGGAGTTATTTTAATAAGGCTTGGTTTTTATCAACATAAATGGTCTTTTTTGTTATCCACATAGTTTTATATGTAGTAAAAGGAACAATAGGGCGAATATATATAATATTGACAATATCGGGGGGAACAGGGTGATCTTTACCAAAGATCTGGCAAATCACTGTGGCATTATAGCCATCTTCCATGATTTCATAAGTGGTGGTGAACTTAAGGTTATATTCAGTTTTATGATCATCAATTACAATTATCTCTGCAATATTTTTACCTTTTTTTGCGCTATTTATCATATCAGACATTTTATCATCATCATTTTTTATACGAAAATAAAAGCAAATACCTGACCTTTCACTAAGTACAGGTAATGGCTCTTTAGGTACATGTTTTAGTGGTTTGGAAAATTCATTATTGGAAATATAAAGAATAATATTTTGATGGAGCTTTTTTGTTATTATCTGTTGGTAGGATTTTGGTACAAGGGAAAGCATAACCGCATAAAGAGGTGTGAACAAAAATAATGCAGATGTTAACATTATCATAAATAAAATGGTAAATATGCCAACTTGATAGACGCGTTTTACCTTGGTTTTCGGTTTTTTGTTTTTATCCTTACCCTTATTTTTAACATTTTTTTTGGGGGATTTTGTTTTTTTGGGGTGCTTGGTCATTAAGCCGCCTTTTTATCTTTCAATAATCCTTCTCTGCGTAAAAGAGCATCGGGATCAGCATCACGTCCACGAAAGCGCTTATACAATATATCAGGTTTTTCGCTGCCCCCTCGCGATAGTATGTTATACTTATAACTATTGGCGGTTTTTTTGTCGTATAACCCTTTTTCAAGAAATAGCTCAAATGTATCTGCATCTAATACTTCTGCCCACTTATAGCTATAATAACCTGCGCTATAACCACCAGCGAATATATGCCCGAAGGAAGTTGATGTTGGCCCTGCAAGTCTTGGAAAAAGTGAAGTATCCTTAGTTGCCTCATCTTCAAATTCTGCTATATCATCAATACTATCTGGATCACATGTATGCCATGCCATATCGAGAGTTGCTAAACCAACTTGGCGAAGTCCTGCCCAGCCGACCATAAAATGCATAGAACTGCGGAGCTTTTCAATAAGATCGGCAGGTATTTTTTCCCCTGTCTTATAATGTTTTGCAAAGCTATCTAACATTTCTTTTTCATAGCACCAATTTTCCTGAAGTTGTGAGGGTAGCTCTACAAAATCCCAAAGCACAGAAGTCCCTGCGTGGGATCGGTAAGTCACATCAGATAGTAAAGCGTGAACTGCATGCCCCATTTCATGGAAAAGGGTTGTTACTTCTCCATGAGTAATAAGGGAAGGTTTATCTGCGGTTGGTTTTGTAAAATTACAAACAATGGAAATAACTGGACGTTCAATTTTGCCATGAAATAGTCCTTGATCGCGATAGCTGGTTTTCCATGCTCCTTGATTTTTTCCGCTGCGTGGATGGAAATCCCCGTAAAGCGTGCCGATGAAGCGGTTATCATCCTCATTGAAAACTTCAAATGTTTTTACATCCTTATGCCACGTTGGATATTTATCACTTTGCACGAATTTCAAACCAAATAACTTGCTGAAATGGTTGAAACAGCCATCTAACACCCTATCAAGTTGATAATATGGGCGAAAATCTTCGGATGTAAAATTAAATAATTTTTGCTTTAATTTTTCTGAGTAATAGCCAATGTCCCAAGGTTTCAGATCGTCAATACCATGCTCATTTTTTGCAAATTCTGTAAGCTGTTTCAGGTCATTTTCGGCAGCAGGCTTATATGCAGATTTCAGTTTTTCTAAAAATTCCATAACAGTTTTAGGGGATTTTGCCATGCGCTCTTCTAGGACATAATCGGCATGAGTTGCAAACCCAAGAAGATTGGCGCGTTCTTTCCTAAGGGTAATAATGCGTTTTATGTTATTAGAATTATCATATTCATCATTCCAGGCTCGTGATGAAAATGCACGCCATATTTTCTCACGAAGCTCTCTATTATCGGCATATTGTAAGAAAGGAGAAAAGCTTGGATAATCCAATGTAAATAACCATTTCCCATAATAACCTTTTTCATTAGCGGCGTGGGCTGCGGATTCTTGTGCACTATCGGGAAGGCCTGCAAGATCTGATTCGTTTTCAATTATCATCTCAAAAGCTTCTGCTGATTTTATTGTATTTTGCATAAAAGCAGGGTTTAGGGTTGAAAGCTCTTGAGATATTTCACGCAAGCGTTCTTTCTTCTTATCATCTAGTAAAGCGCCAGCGCGAACAAATCCGCGATATGTATCATCTAGCAATGTATATTCTTCTGCATTTAAGTTAAGTGAATTGCGATTATCATAAACGGATTTCACACGGGAAAATAACTTTGCGTCTAGCATGACATCATTTGAAAAATTGGCGTTAATAGGGCCAATTTTTGTTGCTAGCTCATGCAAATCATCACCGCCTATGACTGAAAGTTGATTATAAAAGATACTTGTTGCTTGTTCTAAATCCTCAGAAGCACTTTCAAGGGCAACTATAGTATTTTTAAAATCAGGCTTATTAGGGTTTTTCTTTATTGCATCTATATTTTTGCGTGCTTGTTCAATACCTTTTTCTATTGCTGGTAAATAATGTTCCGTTTTTATTTTATCAAATGCAGGAGCATGGTTGGGTAAATCTGAAATTTGGAGTAGGGGATTATTGCTTATCATGTTTTTTGCTTTTCTCTAATATTATTAACTACTATTGAAAATTATATTTATATATAAAGGTAAAATGACCAATGTGCCAAGATCAGATCAGTTCGATGATGTTTATTTTTCTGCCGAAGATGGGCTAGCAGAAACAAAGCACGTATTTATCAAGGGTAATAATTTACCTGATAGCTGGCTTGATAAGAAAAATTTTACTATATGTGAAACTGGATTTGGTACAGGGCTTAATTTTCTTGCAGTTTTAAAATTATGGCTGGATAGCCCTAAGGATAAGCGCCCTAGTAATTTGCATTTTATATCATTTGAAAAATATCCATTATCCAAGGAATATATCAAAGATCATTTATCTGTATGGAACGAGTTAGCAACTTCACTAGATATGTTGTTAGCTAAATATCCAATTTACCTTGAAGATAAAAATTATATATTGGATGTTACTGATGGGGTGAGGCTAACCCTGATGATTGGTGATGTTAATAATAATATACTACTTCTTGAAAATGCTGTGGATTGCTGGTTCTTAGACGGGTTTAAGCCTTCAAGCAACCCTGATATGTGGAGTGATAATATATTTAGTAACATGGCAAGGTTAAGCCGTAAGGGGACATCTTTTGCGACTTTTACCGCTGCGGGGTTTGTGCGGCGTGGTCTTTTTGCGCAAGGCTTTGAAATTAGAAAGGTTAAAGGTTTTGGACAAAAGCGCGAGATGATTATTGGTAATTATTAGGGAGGCAATAAATGCGTGTAAATATTATTGGCGGCGGGCTTGCTGGTTGTTCATTATCTTATATCTTGAAAAAAGAAGGGGTGGAGCCTGTTATATATGAAGCCTCGTCCGAACTTGCCAGCGGCGCATCGGGAAATGATATTGGTCTTTATAACCCAAGATTTGCTGCGCAAATGGATTCACCATCAGAGTTTTACTCATCTGCTTTTTTTGAGTCGCTGGAGGTTTTTAAGGGGCTTAAAGATTGTGTTGATTGGAATCCTTGTGGCGTTTTATCCCTTTTAACTGATGAACGCAGGGTCAAACGTTTTTATAAAACTGCAAAGAGTTGGGATTGGTCAGAAGATGATATGCGATTAGTATCACCAGAAGAGGCATCTAAGATTGCAGGGGTTGAAATTCCTTATAAAGCCCTATATACACCAAAATCGGGCAATATTTCGCCCAAAAAATTATGTCATGAATATGCACGTGGAATTAAGGTTCATTTAAACACAAAAATTGATGATTTAACCGTTTTAGAAGGTGATGCAACTATATTAGCGTGTGGCATGGGGTGCTTAAACTTTGAAGAGGCTAAAAATTTGCCGCTAAAATCTGTGCGCGGACAGGTAAGTTACATCAAACAAACAGAGCAAACTAAGAATTTGAAAGTAGCTCTAAGTTATAGCGGACATTTTTCTCCTGCATTAAGGGGTGTGCATTGCTTAGGTTCAACTTTTCAGCCATGGCTAGACCATAGTGATTTGATTGAAGAAGATAACTTGACTAATTTAGAAAAGCTATTTGAAGTTTTACCATACTTTAGAGGTGATTATAGCGTAGCATATAGTAAAGCAGGTGTACGAACAACTTCAAAAGATCACTTCCCCATTGTTGGTAAATTGAAGGCTTATGACGATTTATATATATCTACCGCTCATGGTTCTTATGGCATAATAACAACATTATTATCGGCTAAAATAATAGCCAATAGTATAGTTGAATCTCACGGTGTAGTATCTCAGCAGGTTTTAAAAGCGTTGAATCCTTATCGTTTTAAATAAAGGTTACTAAGTATTAAAAATCTTTACAAAATATTATATTTTAAAAGGGATAATTAAGTTTGCTATAAGAGGAACATATTATGATCAAATTATTTAAAAGATACGCACAAGAAGAATACGGAGCAACGGCAATTGAATATGGTATGATTGTTGCGGGGATATCTATTGCAATTATGGTTACTGTTGCTTTGGTTGGTGGAGATATAGATGACATGTTTGTAACTTTGCAATCATTTTTGTAATATTTATAAATATATTTTATATTTAGCTTTTGTCTTATGATTTCGTGTCCTTAAATTTGGGACACGTTTTTTGTGCTTGTTTTTATATATTTATATATATGTGTATATAGATCGCATTGTGTATAGCTGTATAAAGTATCTGGATTTTTGCTCTACCTGTTGTTAGTTTTAGAATATTATAAAAGTCGCTTAAATTAACTAAAAAGCCGTAAATGCCATGTTAGAGCAGTCTGTAATCCATATTTTTGTTCCTCCTGTTATAGCTTTTTTGCTGGTGGTTTTGTTAATTATGCCGTTGCGTAAGGCTGCTCGAATTTCGGGAATGGTTGATAAACCTGGTGGACGCAAGAAACATGATAAAGAAATACCGCCTGTTGGCGGGCTTATTATATTTTCAATATTTATGATTTTAGGTGTTGTTTTTGACAATGTAAATCTTAATAAATATTGGGCTTTATATGTTGGTTTGATTATATTGCTAGCCTCTGGTGCATTAGATGATAAGTTTAATATAGATGCCAAGATCAAAATGGGTTTTCAAGTTATTGCAGCGACGGTAATTGCTTTTGGAGGTAACGTACAGGCCGCATATTTAGGAGATTTATTTGGTTTTGGCGTTGTTTGGACTGGTTTTATGTCATATCCATTTACAATTATTGCAATTGTTTTACTGATAAATGCGATGAATCTTATGGATGGTATGGACGGTCTTGTTGGCGGAGTTTCCGCCGTTATTTTTACATGGTTTATGGTTGCTGCAATATCAATGGGTTGGTTTGATTATGCGCAAGTCTTGGCATTATTGATTGCCTGCATTTGTGGCTTTTTGGTATTTAATATGCGCAACCCTTGGCGACGCAAGGCAAGCCTTTTTCTAGGTGATGCAGGTAGTATGTCTATTGGTCTTACAATTTCATGGTTTGCAGTCTTATTAGCAAGAGGTCCTCATGCGCCAATAGAGCCAATTGCTGTAGCGTGGATAATAGGTTTTCCTATTTTTGATACTTGCGCACAGTTTTATCGTCGCATTAGGGAAGGTAAGCACCCTTTTTCTCCAGATAGGGGGCATTTCCATCATCATTTTATAGATGCGGGCATACCTGTTCGTTATGCTAGTATTTTGATTATTGCTATTGTGGCAGTGATGGGAGGTATCGGCGTAGGCGGGATTGCTCTTGGTGTTCCTGCGTATATCTTAACTTTAGGGTGGATTGGTTTGTTATTTACTCATATTATTATATCATGCAATCCAGAACGTTATGTAAGGATTATCCGTAAAATATTCTCTAGATTTATAGTTTCTGATAAGAATAGCTCGCCGTTGCAAGGTAAGCCTGTTGGTGTCTGTGTGGATAAGGGGTGATAAGCCAAGACATAGATTGACCTATATTTGATGACAATTTACATTATAGATAATCACAAAGATAATATGTTATGAGAGTATTAAGTAAAATCGGTAAGGTAAGATATCTTTGTCGATATAAGACAGCTATTAGAATTCAATCATGCCTTTTTATGTTAATATTTTTGGTGTCATGTGTTGATGGCAGAGCGTTTTCAGATTTTTCTTTATTAAATAAGAAATCCGTTAATGACGATGTAAAGCCCGCATTATCTGATACAAAAAAAGGGAAAGATGACAATAATATTACTATGTTTGCACCAGTTAAGAAGGTAAAGACAGAAACCTTACTTGATGCAAAGGGAATCTGGAATCTCGTTGAAAAAAGTAAAACCATAGACCCTATGCAAGCGCATTTAATGGCAAGGAAAAAGGTTAATACAAAACGTCGTAAATATAATAAAGACCTTAGTCCACATTTTAAGCCAGATGCAAAAAGTGGAGAAGATGGAAAGATGCGTGTTGTCAGGTTAGAACCTAATGACAATTTTATTGATGAATTTGAAATAGCTGAAAGCGCTCTTACAAAGCCAGAACATACTGTTGTTGAAGGTGATATTTTGCAAAAAATTAAGGCTCTATTTGGTGAAGATGATGAGAATAGCAAAAGTTATGCAACAATTATTCCTAGGCGTAAGCCTGCATCACATATTAGGGTTGTTGGTGCAGGTGGTAAAAGCCCAAATAAGGATTGGAGCTTTTTTTCAAAAGACAAGGAATTTCCAAAAGATAAGGAAGTTAAGCCCGTACAAAATAAAATCTTTGTTACAACTAAGGCAAATAAAAATCTAAAACCAAAGCCAAAACCAATAAATTACGAAGGTCATATGATTGGTGGGATAGTTATTCCGCCTGGATTGCCAGACCGTAAAAATGTTGATTTAGTCGCGCTTAGTGCGTCTGAAGTGATAAATGAAGATGCTGTTTTGTCTGCTGTTGAAGGTGATAAAAAACCTGTGTATTTTTCTTCAAAAACTATAGTTATTCCAAAAAGAAAACCTGCAAATGCTTCGAAGTTTAGCGCTAGTGCTATAAATAAAATTATTTCAAATACATCAGATAAAAAGGATAAAAGAGTCGGTATTGCCTTAGAAAACAAAGATTCTAGAGCATCAGTTATAAGACTTAGAAGTGGTAAGCACCCAGATAGAATCCGTATCGTGATAGAGGTAACTCGCACAACAAAATATAAGGTTATGGTAGATCATATACGTAAAGTCTTGCGTATAAAATTATATAATACGCGTTGGGGTATTAGTCCGCAGGAAAGTTTTAAGAAAAGTGATTTGCTTGGTAGTTATGTTGCACGAGAACAAAAAGATGGCAGTACTATTTTTGAAGTACGCCTGAAGAAAGAAACCAAGATACTAGATACTATGATACTTAGACCTAATCTGTCATCTAAGCATAGGGTTGTTATAGACTTAAAGTAAAATTATCTAAAGCATTTTGTATAAGAACGAAGGATTTATTTTTCTATTGCGTATTACTGTTACTAGATGGTTTATTGAAAGGAATGATTATGAGAAAATTATTGATGTTATCGGCACTTGCTTTTGTGTTTACTGTTCCTGTTGCTCAGGCTAATCAAGGTGGTGGGAATAAGGGTGGTAAAATGTTTGAGCGTCACGATATAAATGGTGATGGTGTTATTACTAAGTCGGAGTTTTTGGAATCGGCTGAGAAAATGTTTGCTAAACTTGACCTTGATGGTAATGGAGAAGTGACCAAGGAAGAGGCAGTAAAAGCAAGAGCTAAAATGAGAAGTAAATTTCAAGAGCGCAAGCAAAAAAGTGAAGGGCAATCAACTGAAGAAGAGTAATAGCGTTAGCATCTTCTTAGTGGAAAGTTTAAGATCTTGATTATAGATCATGAAACATTGTCCGATGAGCAACTTATGATCCGTGTTCAACAAAATGCGGATCATAAGGCTTTTTCGGTGTTGGTTTCACGACATACCAGAATGTTTTATGCCGCTGCTTATCGTATGTATCCGAATCAAGATGTAGCAGAGGATATAGTGCAAGAGGCGTTTTTAAAATTATGGCAACGTCCGGAAATTTGGAAAAGTGATAAGAAAGCAAAATTTACCACTTGGTTTTATCGTATTGTGACTAATTTAGCTATTGATTATGCTAGGAGGAATAAAAAAACAAAGGGTTCTGATGGCTTGGAGCGTATTATTGATAATGGTAAGAGCGTTCAAGATATTATGGAAGCTGATTATCAAGCTATAGTAGTAGAGCAGGCGGTGCAGCAATTGCCAGAGCGTCAAAAAATTGCTCTTAACCTATGTTTTTATGAGGGGTTGAGTAATAAAGAGGCTGCAGAAATTATGGATATAGGGGTTAAAGCTTTGGAATCATTGCTGATGAGGGCAAAGGCAGGTTTAAGGGATAATTTAAAGGGGAAAGAATGGTAATGGATATAGACGATATAGATAAAGATTTAGAAAAAATATTAAATAAACGAGTAGTGCCGAAGATGCGCTCTAATCTAGAGTATAAAATAATTAAGGAATCTTTAGACCAAAAGATTTCAAATAATGTCGATTTTAGGGGTATTGCAATAAGGGCACTTAAAGATTTTATAAATAGTTTGGTTTTACCTAGTCCTGCTTTTTCACTATCGATGGTTTTATTGATTGGATTGGTTTTAGGAGCGTATTCTGGCAGTGTTATTCAAGATTATAACAGTTTGGAAGATTATATAATGATGGGCAGTGATTTTGATTATAGTGGAGATTTTCTATGAAAAAATCATTAAAGATAATATTTACATTATCTATCGTGCTTAACCTACTTTTTATCGGATTATCTGCTGGTTATATTTACAGTATTAAATTTGCACAAAAACCATGGGAAAAGGTTAAAGGTGAGCTTTCTAATAATACACGCGAAATTATCAAATCTTCTTTTAGCGGCGGAAGGAAAGATATTATTCCTATCATCAGGGATATACGCAAAAAGAAAAATGAAATGAAGAAAATTATGACTGCTAAGGAATTTGATATTCAAGCCTATAACGATCTTGCAAATGAAGTGCAAAAACTGGAAATAGATTTTACGAAGCGTAAATATAAAAGGATTGGAAATATATTATCTAGGCTTCCTCAAGAAGAACGTTTGAAGATGGCCGATCACTTGGTTGCCAGATTATTTGGCAAAAAAATGGGTAGAGGAGATAAAAATAGAATGAAAGGCGATAGAGGCATGGTAAAGGATAATAATGCATTAAGGCTTGTAAAATAGAATTTTCTTTTGGCTGGTATTGGTCAATATAATGCTATATCGATACTTAATGTATTAAATTATGTTCTTAGTGTATATTACTGTTATTTAATTGAAATATTGTGTATGTGTTTGCTGTATATTGTGAATTATATTTTTGTGTGTGACTGAATTGAGAAATTATAAATATTTTGAATTATAATTATCGATAAAAACAATATAAAAATGTATTATTGTAAGCTATTATCAATAATATGATTAGGCCGAAAGTGCGACAGTTAGAATATTTGATTGCCTTAGATAACGAAAAATCTTTTAGTAAGGCCGCTGATATTTGCAATGTTACTCAATCAACTTTGAGTGCGGGCATTAAAGATTTGGAAGATGTTCTTGGGCAGCAATTAGTTAACAGGGCAGGGCGTAGCTCTATTAGCCTTACGGCGTTTGGTTGTGAGGTTTCAGCGCGATCTAGGGAGATTTTGAATGATATTGATTGCATAGTTGCAAGTGCACAGAAAATGCTTTCCCCGTTAAGTGGTATATTGCGTTTAGGTGTGATTCCTACAATTGCTCCTTATTTTCTTCCGCGCGTTTTGCCACCTTTGCATTCCTCGTTTCCGGATTTGCAGCTACATTTGTATGAGGATTTGAGTTCAGAGATTGTAGACCAGCTTAATAGGCGCCAATTAGATGCGGCAATTATCGCTTTCCCTTATGAAGCAGAAGGTATGGAGTACCACGATTTATTTAAAGAAGATTTTTACCTGGCAGTTCCGCAAAGTGGAGATTTTCCTGATAGGGTGTCTATAAATGATATAAACCCTAATGATTTATTGTTATTAGAAGATGGGCATTGTCTGCGAGATCATGCTTTAAGTGCTTGCAATCTTAGGCCATCAAGAAAAAGGAAGGCTTTTAGTGCTACAAGTCTGGCCACATTAATTCAGATGGTTGCGCATGGTTATGGTGTAACGCTATTGCCTGAGATGGTGGCTGGTCATGTTCCTGATGGTGTTAAATTATTGCCTTTTTACTCTCCTGCCCCAACGCGTCAAATTGGTATGATATGGTCATCGGCTAGCCCACAAAAACGTGACTTATTGTGCTTGCTAGATGCCGTTCGCAACATAAGAATTTAGAAAAACAATCATTTTGCTTAGCAGTCTGAAAGTTACTATATTTTATGAAACGGGCATTTTTGGTTAATGTTAAGATATTCATGTATACAATTGTTTTATAAAATAAATATTTGCGCGCGTACGCACCTTTGTTGTGGTTTGTTTGGTTGCAACCTTTTGTTTTTGCTATGGTTGTTTTGGTTGTTTATCGAAAAAAACGATATAAACTAGCGAAATTTAAAGTTGGATTTAAAACATTTTTTTGTGCATAGTCATTTCTACAAACAAC